>NZ_JAUOPP010000023.1:0-86114 GCF_030547765.1 Colwellia sp. 6_MG-2023
AAATAAGCCAACCCTTAATATTAATGACGTAGAGAAGAATGCTATGGTTAGGGCTTAACCCGATCTGAGGTTAATTACATTAGAAGTAATGTCTACATCATGGTCATAATCGTAACCAGAAGTTACTGAAGCAGAGGCTCCGGGTCTAACATCCCAATTTTCTGTACTTGAAAAAATAAAAAAAGTGCGTATGTCGGTATTATCTGAGAAATTCAAGGTTAATTCTAAGCTTTCAATACTTACAAAATCTGTTGCAGAAAAATCGAAATAATCATAAAAGCGACCACAGCCACTGCTATCATCTGTAATATTCACAGCGTTAGCTGTTAACGAATCACATGTATTACTTGAGTTAAGACTGTTTGGCGAATATTTATCGGCAGCATTACCGTAGTCATGCACTATGTCAACACTTGAACTAATAAGGGTAGCCTGTGAAAAAGTGGCAACTAAACTTAAGGTGGTTATTACAACTAACTTACTTATTAGATTATTCATAGTGCTGGTCCTATTTGTATTTAATATTATTAATATATTGAAGCTGATAATCATAAAGCAAAAATTAAACCTTGTGTTAAAAGTCAACGTTAAATTATTTATAAGTTATTGTTATAGATGAGTAAGTTGTAATTTTTTTATTTATTCTTTTGAACGGTTGTGTTTTTTTTAATCTAAGTTGTAAAATTTTACGACAGTACTAAAGCAGTAAAAAATAATATAAATTAGATATAATAAAAAGGGGTCGGTGACACTTGCTAGCTACTCTCATTCAAGTTGTCACTATATTTTTAAAAGCTCTAACTCCACTCTATGATGTCTAATGTCTTGAATGAGGCATAAGTTTATTTCTTTTTCGATGTTGGCCAAACAAAGGGAGCGTTCTTGTTGGTATCAGGCTTTTTAGAAGTCGGTTGTGCCACTTTATTATCTTGCGCGAGTATCGCTCTGATTATTTTTCCGGTTTCTTTATGCTTACTACAAAATGTTTTTAGGTATAAAATTTCCACTCTACTGCGCGCCCACGGGGTTGTACGTAGAAATTTCAAACTTGATTTAAGACGTGGTTTATTCATAAAACAACGAATGTTAAGTAACTCACCCATTTGTTCCCAACCAACTTTCTTTTCTAGTTCGGTTAAGATTTGTTCAAGTTTTATACCGTATAGTGGGTCATTACTGTTATCCATAGTTTGCCTAAAGTCTGCCTAAGATCAAAAATAGCATTGTAACAAGTTTCCTTAATATTGACAGGTTTAAGCGCTTAACTCAGATAATACCGAACAAATAACGTTATGGAGGTGTTCTTGTTTTTGTTGGAAAGGTTAGTGGTGTAAAGTACGCTTAAGAATTTAAAGCGGAATATTGCATAAATATATAAATAAATGAAAATATTTTTACTGACACATGAACGTGAATTACATAGAGGAACCAATACTGGCTCGCTTGCGATAGGCGATTCTAGTGACATTGTTGAACGTATACTTTGGGAAAGAGTAAATCCTAATAAAGGACTGACTAAACTAATAGAAAATAATGAGGCGTTGTTGTTATATTCCACAGGGCAGTCTACATCAGAAGTGTCATCGACAGTATCGTCAGCAGAATTATCTGCCATCTCATCAGCTATTTTATCGGCTAATTCATCGAGAAGCATTCAAGACTATGAAAATATTATTATTATTGATGGTACGTGGCAGGAGTCACAGAAAATTTTCAATCACAGCCCTTATTTAAAAAATGCGCCAAAATTCACCTTGAAAACGGCCAATGATTCTTCATATAAACTTAGAGCTAATCAACCTAAAGGGGGATTATGCACCATAGAATGTATAATCGAAGTATTGAAAATGAAAGGGCAAGATAAAATAGCATCAGAATTAGCTGTAAAGTTTGAGCAATTTAATCACTAAAAGTTTAATCAACAAAAACTTAACTACTAAATATTTAACAGGCATGAAAGCATGCGAGGAGGCGTTTATCTGTTTTTATGCATTAGTGATATGAGCTTTTATCTGGGGCTTAGATATCGCTGAGCATTGATGTGAATTAAGCGAACATGTTGGCTTATAACGTAAACAAAGCATCGTTTTCCTTGGGGTCCATCGTGAGGCTACACTATTTAATTACATGATCGTGCGTAAAAGAGTACTTTTATTTATACACTTTGTATTATTTATTTTATTTTTACATCCAAACCAAGCGATATTACGGTTCCTAACAGTGTTGTGATTACTACCGACACTAACGATCCTATTAGCACATACTCAGTCATACTTCGATCGTCAGATTTATTCAATTCACCGAATCTAAATATTGATTTAGCAGCCAATACAAACCCTATTGCCGCATAACTCCCAACAAGTGTAAAGGTGAGTATTAGTACTCGTTCTAAATAACCTATCAACTTACCGCCGGCGATAAGGCCATTAACACTTGCCTCATTATTGGTTGCTGAAATCGGATACTTTTTCAATATGCTACCAATCACAATGGACGTTGGTTTTAGGATGATCAAATAAGCAAATATGATCATGATAGCATCAGAAAACTTTTCATGTTGTATCATAGAGCCAATAGTTAAATCGTCCGTCATGTGAAATGAAATACCTGCTAGTACAAATATATGTAAAGTCTGATCAATAACAAAGTAGGAAAACTTATGACCGTTAGGTGTAGATACTTTCCATAGGTCTATAAAAAAATGACTTATGGCTACAATAACGACCAAGAAACTTGTTGATTGCCAACTAAGGCCTAATGCCATGGCAGGAATTAATAGCACGACACCGTGTAATAATGAGTGCAAATATAACTCAGGTGCGCGATGTTTTTTTTGTTTTTTTGCATCTACCCATTTTTTGGGTTGTAGATAAAAATCACCAATGATGTGTACAAGTAAAAAAGGGATTAGCGTATCAAAAAAATCAAACATGTTTGAGACCTATAACTCGGTTTATGAATCGGTAATTTAACTCGCTGATTAGTGACCAACCTGATGCTTTCAGTGATTTACTGGCTGTCGCAGCAGCAATATTAAGCCTACTTGATAGTTCATTTACTGATAAAGCGTCATTTGTTCTAAGCATTGGTAGCATAACTTCACATTGGCGTGCAGTTAATTCAGTTAGTTGTCTATCTAAATATTTAAAGAGTAAATTAAAGTTTTCTGAGAGCTCTAAGTGATCAGAGTCAAAATACAGTCTATCATTTTTTAAGTTCTTTAATCCTCGACCAGAAAGAACGAATGCTTCCCCCATCGATTCAGAAACAGACTCACGTAGATCAGCATTTGAAGCAATAGCAAAGCTAATACGGCTATCAAATTGCTTACCTAGCGCTTTAATAGCAACGCGATAGATAATAGTGTATCTGAGTGAGTTTTCAATATCATGTACTACGGTTTTAAATTCGTCACCTCGTTCAATACTATGTACATTTGATTTATTACCTTCGTTGATCCATGTTTGGATATCTTTGATCCGTGTAAGCAGTCGTTCGAATTGCTCAGAGCTTAGCTCCGTTGAGTTGATAATATCGCCACTGATTACTGAGATAGGTTTATAAGTAGATTTCACATTAAAATTCCTTGCTACACATAGAGTGTAATTTAGTCTTTTTTGGCTAATAATGCAAATTTAGCCTTTTTTGGCTAAATTGTTGGTTTTAGCCTTTTATGGCTAAAAAAACAAAGGAGGCTGAGCGTTTGGTTACTGAATTATTTTTTAATTATTATTTAATTACTTTTCGCGACTATTGTTTGCGTGCGGTTGTTTAAAAAATTGCTTGAATAGACTTTAAGTAGGTTGAAGCATTCGCTATTCATTAAAGTATACGTCAGAATTTCGTGTGATTTTACTTTAATTCAAGCCATGTTAGTTTAAAAGATATAAAAGTTAAACGAGGGTTGAGCCGAATTAATGCATTTATACGCTTTGTATAATTCATTTTATGTTTAAAACGGCTCAGATCTTATTTATAACAGTGATGTACTTGTACTTGTACTTGTGCTTAGATAGTAAACTAGTTACTAAGTCTAACCGCTAAATTTCTTTAACAACGCCTTTTCCATGAGAAACTTTTAAGTTAATTTGGCTTTTACTTTCGGTCTCAGCTTGCGTAGCTTTAGTAAAGAAAGATTTATCGTCTGAGTCTAAAGAATACTGATAGGTGCTTTCAGTAGGCACTTTAACAACGATATTACCATGTGAGTTTCGTCCTTCAATTTCAAATCTTGCTGACGATGTTTGTGTTAAGCTGATTTGCCCATGCGCATTTTTTGCCTTTATAAATTTAGCATCACCTTCATAGTATATTGGTCCATGCTTATTACTTAATACGATACGTTCTGAGTCTGTTGTATTGACGCGAATATTACTATGCGCAGCTTCAACGTCCGTCATTTGGCCTTTATGTTTTACAAAATCAATTTTTGAATGAGCACTATCAAACTCAACTTGGTCAAATTGACTCTCTTCAATATCAGCCTTGCCATGACGCCACTGCGCTTCCATTTTATTGCCTACGGCCTTATCAATATCTAAAGTACTATGGCTACCATTAAGAATTAATTGATCTGCATTGATCGTTTTAATAGCTAAACGACCATGGTGTAATTCCAACTCAGCTTGCTTTGCTTGTAAATTGGCGATATCTACCTCAGTATGACTAGCATTTAATGTAAGTTCACTGTAACTGGCGTTATCAAGAGTCATTGAACCATGTGAATGCTTGATAAGTAGATTATTTACACTTCCTTTGCCAAGTTGAATAACAAGCTTACGTTCAACAGAACAATTACTTCCCCAAACACTCGATTCTTTAATTTCAGCCGATAGTTTTAATGTGCTACTGCTGTGGTCTTTTGTGAATTTTTGTAAACAATACTCAGCCTTACCTTTTTTTAGTTTTTGTTCCATGCGAAGTAAAATTAAGTCACTTTCGTTTGCTGTAATACTAATTTTAGTATGATCAAAGTCTAACGAGAGGTTTTCAATATCGTTTAGTTCGTACTCAACTTCACTGATGACGGGGTTTGATGCTGCAAACACTAATGAGGAAGAAGCCAGTATCGCGCAAAGTATTAATGTTTTGCTTATGTTTTTAGTTATATTTTTGGTTATGCTGTTCATGTCAGTATCCTGTATTTTTATTATAGTTTATTGATTAATAAGGTTCTTATAACAGTAATTATGCCAATGTTTTATGTGTTTGATTTAAAGGATTTTAATAGGCGTTGTATTTTTAATATATTTTATAATATAAAATATTAACAAACTAAATGGTGATTACCACTATATAGTGGTTTATTTAACTAAATTAATCTTACACGTACGTTAAGGGAGCGTTAGCAAGCCTATTTTAATACATCTTAACCATGTTAAAGCATTCTGTTAGAATAGTAGGCTATCAATTAAAGTATACCGAGCCAGCATGTCAGAATTTCAAGCATTTTCACTTTTAGAGTCAATTATTGACCGTGTTAATCTTAAAGGTTATAAACAGCCTACACCGATCCAAAAAGAATGTATTCCAGCCCTTATTAATGGGGATGATCTGCTTGGTATAGCGCAAACAGGAACAGGAAAAACTGCGGCCTTTTCATTGCCTATTATCAATAAATTTGGACGCAATAAAATAGATATTAAGGTTAAGAGCACACGTTCGCTTATCTTAACGCCTACCCGAGAACTTGCTTCGCAAATAATGGAAAATATTGATGATTATTCTGAGGGTTTAGAACTTAAAACTAAGGTTGTTTATGGTGGTGTAGGAAGACAAGGTCAAGTTGACGCTATCGCAGCCGGACTTGATATTTTAGTGGCAACCCCTGGAAGGTTATTAGATTTAATTGAAACGGGCGATATAAACTTTAAAGCGTTAGAAGTGTTTGTGCTAGATGAAGCCGATACTATGTTAGATATGGGCTTTTTTAAAGATGTTCAAACCATTATATCTAAACTGCCGAAAAGCCGACAAACGCTTTTGTTTTCAGCAACCATGCCTGCGGAAATAGAAATACTTGCTGAGTCTATCTTAAATAATCCAACAAAAATTCAAATAGCGGCTGAAACCGTTACCATTGACTTGGTTAATCAAAGTGTATATCAACTTGAAAAAGCGAATAAAGTACCTTTGTTATTTAATATTCTCGAAAATTCTGCCTATGAAAAAGTACTCATTTTTTGTAAAACAAAGTATGGTGCAGATATTATTGTTAAAGCACTAGAAAAAGCGTCAATAACGGCTGCTAGCTTGCACAGTGGTAAAACACAAGCAGTGAGAGAGGAAGCGTTACAGAACTTTAAAGATGCTAATTTAAGAGTGTTAGTAGCGACTGATGTTGCTGCTCGTGGTATTGATGTTGATAATATTACGTTAGTAATTAACTATAATCTTCCTGAAGATCCAAGAAACTATATACACCGCATTGGCCGAACGGCTCGTGCTGGTAAAAATGGTATGGCCATATCATTTGCTGTAGAAAATGATGTAAGACAGTTAAATAATATTGAAAATAGCATAGGGCAAGTTATCCCGGTTGTTATCGAACAGCCTTTTCATAAAGAATTTTCAAAAGTGGTTAAGCCTGTTAAAAAGGCGATCAAAAAACAGGTTAAGAAAAACAGTAAGAAGCCAACTAAATCGAGAAGAAAATAAATGAAGTTTCAGCTACAGTAATGCACAGTTAATCAGTTAAAGGTCAAAATATTCCTTTTTTTTACAATAATTGTGTGCCGTAGTGTTATTATCCCCTATAAATAGAATCATTATATTGTTTTTTAAATACAGAGCTGAGTTAGGAAATAAATGAAAGAACATTTGCATAACATTTATACAGATGATTTAGCTGATGTTGAAGGATATCGGCGTTTTATTTTTATTGGCTCTTTTATTGGTTGCTCATTCTTACTGCTGTTTTCTTTTATTGATTATTTTTTATTCGATTTGTATTTGGATAGTGCTGTTGAAGCTATTGGCGCTATTGTATTATTTATAATACACCGTATAGAAACAAAAAGGCCGGCCCAATTATGGCCCGTTATTTTAGGAATTGTGACGGTTGCTTTAGTTGTTATGGTTGGCACTTTTGCTAGCCCCTCTGCTAATGGATACGTTGTTTGGTTGTCGTTATTCCCCTTTATTTGTTTCTTATTATTAGAGAAAAAAAAGGCTTTTATCCTTTCAATATTTCTTAATGTGTTGTTTGTTGTTGCGCTTATTTATTTTTCTGTTTATTACCCTGAAAAGGGCTTTAATATTTATGGTATTGTAGCAGCTGCGGGAGCATTAACTTGCGGCACAATACTCGCATGGGCCTATGCGGATAATAGAACGAAAATGATACACCTATTGGCTAAGCAGGCTAAAACGGATGCACTAACATCTTTGCTTAACCGACGTGGGTTAATGTCTTCCTTTAACCTTTACATCGCACTGTATAAAAGGCATAAACAAGATCTTTGTGTGTTTATTCTTGATCTAGATAACTTTAAATTAGTAAACGATAGCTTTGGTCATGATGTAGGTGATCTTTTAATTATTGAGTGCGCTAATGCTATTAAATCTGAGCTTAGAGATGTTGACTGTGTGGCTCGTTTAGGTGGGGAAGAGTATATTGGAATATTGCCTAACACTTCTTTAGAAGAGGCGGAAGTTATTGCTCATCGCATAAAGAAAACGATTGAAGAGTTAGCGATTAACTTGCCTGATAACTCATGCGTTAAAATAACAGCAAGCATTGGTTTAACATGTACATCTGAAAATAGAGTGTCGTTTGATGCTTTATATAAATCAGCTGATCAAGCGCTTTATAAAGCAAAAAACAACGGGCGTAATCGTGTTGTGTTAGCAGAAAAAACAGTCACGAGTTAAGTTAACTAAGTCTTAATTTATATAGTGATAAATAGGAAAAATAACGTTTTATTAAAAGCTTTAACCGTATTTATAATTGTTCAAATACTGTTAAAGGTCTGGTTGTTGTTATTTTTACACTCACTGATTGTCCTTGCTGCAAACTTACGTCGTGGTGAGTTCTTATCTTAAGTAATTTTTCACCTATTTCAACTTGATATAAACGACTACTTCCTTCATAACGCATTGATACTATTTTGCCATTACCTTGCTCATCTTCTTGTACTAAAATATCTTCTGGTCGTAATAATAAATCAACATGGCCACTCAGTTGTGCGTGCTCTACTACTTGTTCAAAACCGATATCTGACACAATTAGGTTTTTTCCTGTCGCGATTTCAGCGGAAAGAAAATTTGCTTCTCCTAAAAAACGTGCAACAAAGCGATTAACAGGGTGGCTATAACAAAATTCAGGTTTGTCAATTTGCTCTAATTTTCCTGCGCGCAATACACCAATACGATCGCCAACAGATAAGGCTTCTTCTTGATCATGAGTTACCCAAATAGCGGGAATACCGGCGGTTTTTAATGCGGTACGAATTTCCCAGCGTAAGTCATCTTTTAGTGCTGCATCTAAATTAGATAACGGCTCATCTAATAAAATAAACGCAGGTTGATGCGCTAGCGTTCGTGCTAATGCAACGCGTTGTTTTTGACCACCTGATAAGTTACTTGGTTTAACATGACGAAAAGCTTCTAAGCCTAAGGTTTTTATCCATCGGTCAGCTTGAGTGGTATCAGTTAATCGAAAGCCAATGTTTTTTTCAACGGTTAAATGTGGGAATAGGGCGAAATCTTGAAATACCATACCGACATTACGTTTTTCAGGGGCAATCTGTTGTTTTACATTGGCGGTCCAACTTTTATGGAATACTTCACCTTGCGCAATAGGTATTAAACCGGCAAGTGCTTTTAAAATTGTTGATTTACCACAGCCAGTAGGGCCCACTAGCATGAGTATTTCATCGCTAGCTAATTCTAAATTTAAATTGTCTATTACGGTCGTATGACCATACTTGATTGATAAGTTATTGATTGTGAGCATTAACGCTGTTCTTCCTCATTTAATTCAACACTATTCCAGCGTTCTGTACTAAACATAAGCGCTAAACCTAGCGCTGATATGAAAATTAATATTAAACCTGGAATGGCAGCTCGACCAAAATAACCGGCTTCATAGACACGCCATAAATAAGTCGCTAAGGTTTCAAATTCAATAGGGCCAAGTAGCAAGGTGGCTGGTAATTCACGCATTACTTCAAGAAAAACTAAAGCACCTCCGGCAACTATGCCACGCATTGTTAAGGGCAAAGTAATACGTTGATAGGCTTCTTTTGGACTAGCCCCTAGTACGCGTGCTGCGTTTACTAGTGAGCCGTCTAAGCTTTCGGTAGAGCTGCGTATTGTACCTACGGCTAGCGGTAAAAATCTTAATACGTAAGCTAATATCAATAAAGCGAGTGTTTGGTATAAAAATGGTAATTGTAAACCTGCATAGATTAAGGCTGTACCCATTACTATGCCCGGGATACCAAAACCAATAAAGGTTATCCGCTCCATAATACGACCCATTGTACCTTTAATCGCTGCATAAGCTAAAGGTAAAGCCAATATTACGGCAAAAAATGCGGCTAATAAGGATGCATAAGCGGAGTTTAATGCATAAGTAAAATCAAAGTTACCAGTGCCTTCACGCCATAACCATAAAGAGAAAATTGCAAGTGGCAGAACAATTGCTAACATCACTATTGGTAAAGTTGTTAATAATAATAAATTAGCTTGCCAAGGTTTAGGCCAAAAAGTTAAGTGTCGACCTGGAGGCTCTTGACTACCTTTAACTTTTGATTCTAAGTATAAAATTAACCCAACGACTACTAATAACTGTAAAGACAACATAGCCGCTTGGCTTAAACCAAAAGAGTTGTATTCAACATAAATTTCACGGGTAAAGGTATCTAATCCCATAATGGCTGGAGTGCCAAAATCAGACAACGCGTACATGGCAGCGAGTAATGTACCTGCTGCTATACCGTTACGAATACGAGGCAATACTACATGCCATATGCTTGATAGTAGTGGCATTCCTAACGTTCTTGCAGCATAAACTTGACTCGCGTCTAAACTACTTAACGCTGCGCGCGTACTCAATAAAACGAATGGATAGGTATATAAAGCCATGATAACGCTAGAGCCAAATAAACCATTAAGTGCAGGTGTGGCGATTCCGGTGACATTTTCTATTTCGCCGCCAGTGCCAAATGCGGCATAAAAAGTAAACGCGCCTAAATAGCTAGGTAGGGCAAGTGGTGCTGCTAACAGAATTAACCAAAACTTTCGCCATGGAATTTTTACATAGGTAACGAGTAACGCTAATGGTACACCTATGAGTACCGCGCCCACAGCGGTGAATAGCATTAACAATAAGGTATTGCTTAATATTTCTAGGTTTCGAATATCAAACATTTGTACGCTGTCAGATGCCAACGCAAATAGAATAATAACGGGAAAAAAAGCTAATAAAGCAATAACTAAAGAAATAGTATACGATAATGGCCAACGGGTCATATTATGCCAGCTTTACGCATTAAGTTTATTGTTGGTCTTAAATCAGCAAGCTTAGTTAGGTCAACATTAGGTGGAGAAAGTTGAGCTAAATTTGGAATACCAGCAGGTGTTGGTAACTGACCCGCGAGAGGTAGTTCATAAGCTTCGGTAGATAAATATGTTTGCACTTCTTTAGATAATAAATAGCGAATAAAATCAGTCGCCGTTTTACCTTCTTTTAATGCTAGTACGCCGGAAGCATTGATTAAACAACCAGCATCATTCTTTGTGAATGCTAATGCTAATCGAGCATCAGGTTTACCTGATTTTAATCTTAGGGTGTAATAATGGTTCGCTAAGCCTAGATCAACTTCACCACGTTCAACGGCCATAACAACACCAAGTTCACCGGCATATTGTTTAGTTTTGTTTTTCATTCCTTTTAGCCACTGTGTTGTGGCTCTATCACCTTCAATTAAACGCATAGCGGTAATAAAAGATTGAAATGAAGCATAAGCTGGCGCCCAAGCAATGGATAAGTCAGTATCGGGTAAGGTCATAATACTATCAGGAATTTGCGCTGCGCTAATACGATCAGGATTATAGGGCAGGGTTCTAATGCGTCCTGAAATAGGTGCCCAATGACTAAAACGAAATTCAGGTTGTAACTGTTGTGTTAAATCACCAGGTAGTTTTTGCGCAAGACCAGCATCAACTACTTGCCCAATAGCACCAGAATCAACCGCCCAAAAGAGGTCCGCCTGACTAACACCGGCTTTAGCTTCTGCCATGATCATATTTGCTAAAGCGGCTGTTGGTCCGCGGCGGATGCGTAAATTAAAGTTAGGATTACGCTTTTTTATTGCATCTAAAACATCTTCATATAAACCACCTTCACCTCTACCGAGATATAGGGTTAACTCTCCTTTTAATTCCGGTAATTCAGCGACTGGAATAGCACTACTTATCGCAGCAAAACCACGAGCAGATAAAAAAGGAAAGGCGCTTGCTGCACCTAAATAAGAAAGTGTTTTAATAAAGGTTCTACGTTGCATAACTTAAAATACAGCCTTTTTGTTTTTTGCATTTTTTTCTAATAAAGCTTTTGCTTTACTAATTTTTTGAGTCATAGCCAGAACAATTTCACGTACTTGTTCGACGCTCTTTTGTTCTTTAATTGCTTTTGGTAACGTTACGTTAAAATCTTTTTCTAAATCTTCAACTAAACTTGCATCTAAAGCGATAAGTTCGCCTTCAACACCTTCAAATAAGTTAAGGTATGTGTCATGTACCATATTTGTTGAAGTATCAATTAATTTTTCAGCATATTTTGCTACAACAGAATGTAAATTGGTATCAATTACTGCTAGTGCTTCAATTGAATTTTTTGGTGCATCAACAGTTGTTTTAACTTTGGTTAATAAACCATCGTCTTGATATTTAGCAGCCATTTTAACTGCACCTAATGCTTGCCATAATGCTTTTTCTAATTTAACTTGCTCAACTTTTACGTTTTCGATAGGTGACTGGTTATCAATACTATCTTTTACGCCATACAAACCTTGCCAAATTGACGCGTATATTAGCACATAGTTGGTTTCAATAGCTGCATGAAAATCAACTGCTTCCCAGTGTTCCATTAATGCTTCTGCATGAGCTGCTTTAGCACCACTTTTTTGATAGGCAGCAATAATACCTTCTGTTTTACTTGATAACCAATTTACTTCTTCTTCATACTTTTTGAGGTTGGCTGTAAGGTGATTAACATGTTCACCGACCTCACCATTGGCAAGCACAGAAAAAGTACTAAAACTAGCAAGTAATATTAAGCTAGCGACCATCTTTTTTGTTTGGATTAAGGCAAATTTCATTTGAATTGCTTTCCTTTGTGTAGAGTTAATAGAATAATTATGCAAATGATACTTATTCTCAACGAAATGGTAAAGTTATAACTGTTATTTTTACGTGATTATAAAATTTTAGGAATGCTGAAATTGATGTTGAAAGAAACATGGCTATGAAATCACTGAAGTTACGCTATTTTATGCTGCAAATTACCGCTTTGTATAAATTAATTCATTTGTTAAAAAATGTTACACCAATTGCCACTAGCATTATTTTAACGAATTATATTAATACCAACACAAATTGGTAAGAAATGTGAGTTTACACCATGATGAAATAGTAGATTCAACATAACTCTTTGGATGACAAAGAGAGAATGGAGGTAAATACCACTTATGCAATGTATTGTGCCATATGTGCTTATTTATAATATGAAGAAAGTGACTATACTAGCTTCGTTTGAATTACGCCTATGGCTGCACTCGTTTAGCTGCATCATAAACTGCATGGTATGGTGAGGTAATTAACACTTAGATGGATAGTGTATGGATTATCAATTTGTAAAACTAAGTGTAATGTCAGCGTTGGTGTTAGTTATGTAATTTTACGTCAGCAATTTAAAAGAAGTATTACTTCAATTTAATTTTTTAAAGGAATCAATTTATTATGTGGATAATTTTTGCATTACTCGCGACCGTTTTTTTCGGTGCCCGAGGAATAATGTATCAATGGACATCACAGAAGAAACTTAATCGTAATTTATTATTATTTGGTGTGTTTTTTGTTGGCTTTATTATCAGTATTTCAGGCGTGATTTTATTAGATCAGCAATGGTATGGTTGGGCAGATGTAGTTGTTGGTTTGGCATTGGGTTTTGGCTCTTTTGCCGCTAATGCTTTTTTGCATAAAGGCTTTTCAGTTGGTAAGGCCTCTCTCATTAGTGTTTTGTCAGGGTTAACACCTTTATTTGTACTGGCATTTGCCTTTTTGTTGTGGAGTGAAACGTTAACGTCACTTCAGTTACTTGGTTTTTTTATTATTTTTGGTGGCTTGTATATTATTCGCTATTCTAACGATATTTCTTTAACAAATTTACAAGGTGCGCAATGGGGATTACTTGCGGCTTTATTCTTCGCCTTTAATGACTTATTAGGCAAGCAGTCAACCTTGCTTGAAGCAGATACTTTTGCAACCTTAACGTCAATGTTTGGTTTTGGTAGTTTTCTTTTTGCTATGAATTGGATAGTAAAACGTAAAACTGGTGTTGTTGATCCACATAATACTCAGTCAGATTGGTCAGAAATAAAAACATTTTCTTGTGGGTTGCTTATTGGTTTGTCTAACGTAGCGGGTATGGTTGCAATAATATCAGCTTTTGCCATCGGCAATACCGGATTAGTCTCTGCTATTTCAGGCATGAATATTTTAATTATTTTGCTTTATTCTCGTATTATTTTAAAAGAGTCTTTTACTCGACAAGAGTTGCTCGGGTTAATAACTGCTTTTATAGGCGTTATTGTGCTGAGGTTGAGTTATTAGCAATAATTTTACCGATTAAACAATAATAAAGCAGCTGAACAAAATCATAAAATACACTGCGGTACTTTCAACAAAGTGTCGCCGTGTATGTCCATCAATAATCTTACACAATAATGGGTTCTCTTTATTGTGAAAATCATATCAATTTTTACTTTCATTTTGCTAATCATGAAAGCTAATCGAGGCGCTTTGAGCACAATAATAATCTCGCAATGCATACATCATTGTGTGAATGTTTAGCTTGGTGGCAAATAAATCATTAACAAAGAGGAGTATTAAAATGAAAAAGAAGTTAGCACTAATAGGCTGTGGTTATTTAAGTCAAACTATTGCTCAAGCAATAAAAGAGGGGGCTCTTCCTGAATATGAGCTGATTGCGGTATTAGGTCGAAATCCAATCAGAACAAAACAATTTGCTGATTATTTTAATTGTAAACCTTGTACCGATATTGATGGGTTGATGGCGTTAAAACCTGAATTTGTTGCAGAAGCTGCATCAGCTGAGTCCGTCATTGATTATACTGAAAGAATATTAGCAGATGGTGCACATATTATTGTTTTATCTACGGCAGCATTTGCAGATGTTGAGTTATATCAAAGGGCTGTAAAAGTTGCAGCAGACAATAATACTAAAATCTATATTGCTGGTGGTGCAACGGGAGGGTTTAACCTTCTTCAAACGGCTGCATTGATGAGTGCCACACCGATTGATGTGATTATAACATCTAAAAAATCACCTGGCTTTATTGCTCGAACACCTTTTTATAAAGATGGCTTGATGAAGATCACTGAGCAAGAAAGAGTTTTTACGGGCACAGCGAAGCAAATTGTTGAGGTTTTTCCTTATGTTTTTAATGTGATTTATGCCACCTCACTAGCGAGCGCTGGGCCCGAAGCGACTAAATTTAATATTGACGCCGTGCCTAACTTTACTGGCGATGATTATAGGATTGAAGTGAAAGGCGATAATGTTGCGTTAGATTTAACGATTAAGTCAGGTGATTATGCTATTGCAGCTTGGAGCGTTGTTTCCATTCTAAAAAATGCTGCATCCCCAGTGGTTTTTATGTAGGAATAGTTCAAAAAACACTGTCACGATTAATAGATTTTAAACGTAAAAGTAAAGGGGGCTTGCTCATACAGTGGTTTTCAATTTTATCATTGATTAGGTTACTTGATCGGAATTCCGTGCATGTGGTTGAATAAAATCGGGATGACAGATTGGGGTATAAATCAGTTAATAAAAAAGCAGATACTGCTACAAGTATCTGCTTTTTGCTTAACATATAAATTAATCGGCTAAGATTTTGTTACTTTTTATTGCTGATGATTCTTGTTCGACAATTACTTTTGAGGCGTAATCAAGTACTTCTCACCAGTGGCTTGTTTCGAGTAAGCTGCTATCGATTTTAATTGTAGTGCTTCTGCCAATGAAACTTCATGTGTATATTTGCTAGCAAATGTTGTGGTGATTTCATCGGCAACACGTTTACGCATCCCCATCACTGTTTTAGTGCCTAGTTTACCTAGTGCATTGAATAATAAGAATCCATTAACAGCCCAAGCAAAACCGAAGTTACGATTTAAGGTAATAGGGCCACGATCTAATGCACCATAAATGTAAACTTGTTTAAAAGTATCTGAGCCGTATACGCTATGTTCTGTCATATCACGAGACGCAGCAACTTCCATACAATTAAGGATGTCACTTGTTAATTTCCCGCCACCAATTGGGTCGAATGCAATGGTTGCACCTGTTTCAATAATTGCTGCAGTTAAGTCAGCAAGGAAAGTTTCGCTGCTTGAGTTAATCACATATTTTGCACCCATATCACGCAACAAGGTTTCTTGCTCAGCTTTACGCACAATATTGATTAAATCAACACCATCAGCAATACAAATGCGATTCAACATTTGTCCAAGACTCGATGCTGCTGCTGCATGAACGATTGCCTTATGACCTTCAGCACGCATGGTTTCAACCATAGCTAATGCCGTAAGAGGGTTAACAAAAGAAGATGCACCTTCTTTAGCTGTAGTCCCTTCTTTTAACACTAAGCAGCTTTGAACATTAGCACATAAATATTGACGATAAGTGCCACCACCAATAACCGCAACTGTTTTACCCATTAATGCTTGTGCCGCAGGAGAAGAGCCGGCCGCTACCACGGTTCCTGCACCTTCATTACCAACGGGTGTTGCTTTACCTACACGGGTTTTAACTGCAGGCATAAACTTAGCTGGGACGTCAGCAGTAATTGCTGGGCTTTGCTCTGTGCCTGATTGTTTCGCTGTTGACATATCAGCGACGCTGAACAGCACAGCTAAGTCTGATGGATTTAATGGTGCAGCTTCTACGCGAATAACGACTTCATCAGCACCTGGTTGTGGTATTTCTAAGTCTTGTAGCGCTAATGTTAATTTATTGTCTTCACTGATTGTTGAAGTAAGCTGAATATTTGATTTTGTCATGAGTTTTGCTCCTGCAAATTATAAATTTAGAATCAATAACCTTGTTGCTATTGATTGTGTTTTGTTACTTTTTTGAATCTATTGGTAGCGATAATGCTATTAATTTTTATAAATTACTGCTATCTCGCATTAGCTGCTTTAATTTGAGCGGTCACTTTTTCGATAAACTCAGGCATATTTGCTAGGCGGTCGGCCTCTACTTTTTGAGAAATAGTTAATTGGCTCATTTTATTGTTCCATTCTTTCATTCCAGCGACTTCTGCAAGTACATCCCATTCAAGTTGACTAGTAGCAAAAGTGTTAACAATGGTGTTGACGTAATAAACATAAATGTCAGCCATGGTAAATTGTTCACCTGCAATCCAAGGCGAAAATTTACACAAGCGGCTTAAGGCGTTAATACCACGGTTCTTTAATACCTGGCGAACTTCAGTTTTAACTGATTCAGGCGCATCGGTGCCTGACAGTGCATAAGGAATAAGTCGTCTGCTTGGTAATTCAAAATAAAGCTCTGCTATTTTCATAATTTGACGAACAACCGCACGTTCACTAGCCTCGTCAGGGTATAGTGCTGTGGTTGGGTAAGTCTCTTCGAGAAAATCACAAATAACACTCGACTCAGAAAGGTTAAGACCCTCAGTTGTGGTGATAACAGGTACTTTTCCGGCTGGACTGATTACTAGTAATTCATCACTACCACCATAAATAAGGTGTTCTTTAAATGGCAGGTTTTTGTATAGAAGTACATGTTTCACTAGGTTGTAATAGTTGCTAGCGGCAAAACCGTGCAGAGTAATCATAAGTCAGTATTCCATCATTAACGTGAAAATTTTCTAATTGCGCAAAGTGCAATTAAAGCGTCTGTATTTAAAACATTGCAACGGCGTTAGTTTGCAATGTTTAACTTAAAATCTATTATTACCCATTTAAATATGATGATATATAGGTGAAAATACCAATCACTATTGCTTTAAAGACAATAATAAGGCAAAAATTATTTATGGAGAAAAAAGTTGGATCAACTTCGTGCAATACGCTATTTCAGTACAGTCGTTGAAACGGGTAGCTTTACTAAAGCAGCAAAGGTTTTTAATGTGCCTCCATCATCATTATCTAGACGTGTGGCTGATTTAGAAAAGAGTTTAGGAGCCACTTTGTTAAAACGATCCACCCGAATTGTTAAACTAACAGAAGTAGGACAAATATATTATAAAGATGTACAGCAAATATTGAATCAGCTAGCACAAAGTAATGAAACTGTGCGTAGCTATCAAACAACGCCAATGGGACGTTTACGTATCAGTTCGATGGTAGGCTTTGGTGATAAAATATTACTGCCTTTGTTAGACGAATTCAGTAAGTTATATCCTGAAATTGTTCTAGATGTTAGTTTGAGCGACGAATTATCAACACTTGGACGTGATGATGTCGATATTGCAATTCGCGGTGGCTATGCGCCAAATGAGCGAGTTTTAGCAATACGATTAATGGAAAATGGCTTTATTCCTGTTGCTTCACCAAGCTATTTAGATAAGTACGGCATGGCTAACAATGTAATGGAGCTTAAAGAGCATAAAGGGCTTTATTTCAAAACACCAGCAGGACCAACACCCTGGTTATGTAAAATGAATGGTCAATGGCATGATGTATCTGGGCCCGCTGTAGCCATTTCAAACAACGGTCCTTGGTTAGCAAGAAAGGCCTGTAATGGTGAAGGTATTCTTATGTCAACGCGATGGGCACTCGCTTCACTTTTAGAATCAGGGCAGTTACAAGAACTTAAGTTTGAGCATGAATTAGCGATCACGCAAAATTCTGACTTTGCAGTGTATTTGATGTATCAAAAACAGCGCTACTTAGTACCCAAAGTAAAAGCGGCTGTAGACTTTTTGGTGAAAAACATAAAAGTAGCCAATGAATATTAAAAAAACTGAACAGTAAAAAGGAAATATTTGTTTTAGCAGTCAACAGCTTATAACAGTCATCCTATCTTTTTTACCTTTTAACTCAAAGCCACTAGTTACCGTTTATGATTGTGATAATCTAAAGAAAAAAATTTAGGATAAAAATATGAAATATACACTTTTATTGTCAACTTGTTTGCTACTTAGTGCTTGTGTCACTAAACCCACAGAACACGCTGATATTGTGATTAGTAATGCCACTATTGTTGATGTAAAAACAGGTGAACTAAATAAAGAACAGTCATTAGCTATTCGTGATGGTGTGATTATTGAACGCAGTAGTCATTCACTAAAAAATAATTATATTGTTGAGCAGCATATTGATGCTAATGATCAATTTATTATGCCTGGCTTGTGGGATATGCATGTACATTTTGGTGGTGGTAAAGAGTTAATTGCAGAGAATAAACAGCTTTTACCATTGTATATTGCTTACGGTATTACCACTGTTCGAGATGCTGCTGCTGATTTAAGTGAGTCAGTGTTAAGCTGGCGTGAGCAAGTAAATAACAACCAGTTAGTTGGTCCAACCATTTACACTTCAGGACCAAAACTTGAGGGTAAAGATTCTATTTGGCCAGGTGATCTTGAAGTAGAAACAGTTGAAGAAATGAATGCGGCGATTGATAGCCTTGATGAGATGAATGTCGACTTTATCAAAATTACCGATAGTGCGTTAACACCAGCGCTTTATTTAAAAGCGGTTAAAGAAGTTAAAAAACGTGGTTACCAAATATCGGGACATATTCCTTTTTCATTATCAGTCACCGATGTTTCTAATGCTGGATTAGATGCCATAGAGCATATGACTTACTTATTAAAAGCAGCAGCTATTAATGAGCCTGAAATCTCAAGAAAAGTAGCGTCTGGCGAACTTAGTTACCGTAGTGCTTTACCTATCATTACGGCAAATATTGATACACAAACTGCATTGAATAAATACGCAGTACTCGCTAATAATAATACGGCGGTTGTACCAACCTTAATTGGTGGACAAGTTATCGCTTATATTGATGAAGATAACCACCAAAATGATGAATTTTTAAATTATCTTGGTGAAGGGCTTAAAGCGACTTATCAATGGCGTGTCGATAGAGCTAATAAAGATACGCCTGAGCAAATAAAACAACGTAAAGAACGTTTTATAAAAACAGCTCAATTACTTGTGTTGGCACAACAGGCAGGTGTGTCCATTATTGCAGGTACTGATGCTGGCTTTTTAAATTCTTATATTTACCCTGGCATATCACTTCATCAGGAGCTAGCTATTTTTAGTGACTATGGTTTAACACCTTTACAAATTTTACAATCAGCTACGCTTGCCGGCCCTAAGTTTTTAGGTAAAAGTGAACAGTTTGGCGAATTGAGTAAAGGTAAAACAGCTGATATTATTTTCTTAAGTGATAACCCGTTAATTGATGTGCGTAATACGCAAAAACTTACTGGAGTTGTTTCACATAATCGTTATTATGATCAAGCTGATTTGGCGCAATTAAAAGCGCAAGCCAAGCAACTTGCTAATAATTGATAGTTCGTCAAAATACTTATTTATTAATTAAATAATCAAAACCGAGCGACCAGAAGTTATTTTCTAACTTTTTCAATGGTCGCTTTTTTGATCCTGGTGCTGCATTGTATAAAATCAGGTTAATAAGATCAGAGCTAACCGCGGGGTTACTATGAAAATAATCATGTCCGATTAAACCACCTGATTTTGGTACTTTAATTAAACTAACATTGCCAACAGAATTAAAGATGTTTTGCTCATTTTTATTAACATCTTTTGTGTTTAATCTTCCAAAACTCAAGCCATTTGTTAACCATTGAGAAATGCCTAAGGCGCTATCTTCTTGAGAGGTGTAAATAGTGATTTTTCCAAATGCAGGTCCAAATTGTTCAGCCATTAATCTTTGTTTGATAATACCAAAATCTAAATCGGGAGCCGCTAAAATTAAGTTTTCAATACGTAAGTCTTTTCTTGGGTTTCCACCACTGGCTCTATTTTCTATTATTAGTTCTCGTAACGTTGTGGTGACTACATCTGTACCACGGCTATGAGCAATGATATGAATTTTTTCTATTTCAGGATTTTTAAAGAGTAGTCGTAAGGTTTCTTTTAAATGAAAAATAGTAAATTGCCCTGATTCTTTATCTGCAAAGTAGGCATTAAAACCTTTGGCCGCAGCAGGCCAAGAATATACCACAGGCACACCCTGTCGTTTCATAAAGTGCCAAATACCTGCAAGGGTAAATACGGATTCGTTAAAGGTGTTATTAAAGCCATGTACAAATAAAACCACATCTTTATTTGCACTGTTTTTTAAGCGCTGGTTAATCTGGCGGTTGAGTTGATTTTCATGAAAAGACTTTTTCTCTAGAATCTCTTCATCAATTTGAAGTCGATCTTCTATGATTTTAAATTTATAAGGGGATAAAGGAAAACGTCCTTGCTCGTCTACTTGCTCTAAAACATAAGTTAAGTCGGTAGAGCGATCTTGAAGATTACTTTGTACTAGTAATTCATTCCACGGTAGTGATTTATCGCCAAAATTTACTTTGGCAACACCGTAAGCAATTGATGATGAGCGACTGGCATCATATTCTATATTTTTTTCTGCGAGGTGCCACGATCGGTAACATATATCAGCTCCATACCGGTTTCACGTAGCGCCTCTGGGATATCCTTTTCTGAGTATGGCGTATTTATAAATACATTGGGTGTTGGCATTAATTTGGGATTAGAAGAGCAAGCTGATAACAAGAGCACTAAAATAGAAACAAAAATAAAACCTTTGCCTGTCAGGTGGAAAAACATATTTATTCCTTATTTTTGCTTTTTGTAATGTGTTAGTCGGGGAGTATAAAATTCAATATGAATAGTTAAGCACTATGGTTAATACCAAAGCTAATATTCAACGTAATAGCGAAATTTATCACTATTAGAATAGCTAAATTTATAACCAAGCCAATCAAAATATACCAGACTTATACCAGCTTAGGAATTTTGTTATGGAATTATATTAGCGTCCTAAGAATTTTATTTGTTTTTATTGAAAATGGTGAATATAAATTTACTGGTGTTAAAAACACAGTTAGATAGTGGGTTAAAGGGCTATGGATGAAAATAGTACCGTTAATATGACGCTTTAATTAAAAAACTCTCTCAAAATTAACCTGTTACTAATTTTTAATGAGAGAGTTTTTGATGTTTTATTTCGTACTGAATGGGTTACTAGCTTCAGTCTATTTGGATAATACGTTGTAGACATATTAGCACTGAAATAAAAGTAACTTTCTATTCCATTGGCTCTTCAGTAGTAAAGGGCATTAACAGTACACGCATTGCGGGGCGCAATGCTAATAAAATAGTTTCTTTATCAACACCTGGATTAAGTGCTCTACGTAAGGTAATGCCACTTATCATTGAAAACATTACTTCTATGCGACTTTCAAGCTCTTTCTCACTGAGATCTTTTATTAAACTACGTTCACCTACTAATAAGCTGCGCATTTTATTTCTTGCGTAGCAGTCAGACTTTTGTAGTTGCTCTGAGACTTTATCGTTACGTGCAGCTTCGGCGAACATTTCTAAATTAAGCGCCCTTTGAGTGACATCACTATGATGATCTACAGCATGATCTAAGCCATCGATTAAAATTGTGACTAAATCTCCAGATTGATCTTCAAATTCTTGAAAAATTGAGAACATTGTTTCCATATCTTGCTCAATAATCGATTCAATAATGGCTTCTTTACTGGCAAAATAATTATAAATATGACCTGCGCTCATTCCCGCCGTTTTGGATATTTCGGCCATTCCGGCACCGTGATAACCTTTACGTCTAAAACAGTCTGCAGCTGCGCATAAAACTTGTTCACGTCGAGCTTGCGCAATCGCAGGATCTGTTTGTCTTTTAGATTTTTCTTTCATAGTAACTCCGAAAAGCACAGCTTCCCTTTAACCTAATACTTATCACTAGTTTACAAGACCTCAATTAACAATATTATGAGTTAAATCAACGAACTTATAAACGAGTGATAAAATATTAATTCTGTGGCACTAACGATTATTTACTCTGTTGAGTAGGTCGTTGCCAACCACCACCAATTGCTTTGTATAAACTAATTTGGCTAGTAATATAAGCTTGTTTACCACTAATAAGCTGTTGTCCTGCACTATACCAATTACGTTGTGCATCCAGCACTTGTAAATAACTATCAGCACCTTTTTCAAAACGTGCTTCAGAAAGTGTAAAGGATACTTTATTACTGTTATATAGCTCTTTAAGTGCACTTAACTGTTGCATATAACCCTCTCTATCCGTAAGTGCATCAGAAACTTCTCTAAACGCTTGTTGAATGGTTTGTTCATAGCTGGCTAAGGCAATTTCTTGCTGGGTTTGTGCTACATCTAAATTTGCTTGATTACGCCCCATATTGAATATAGGAATCGTTATTGAAGGGATAAAACTCCAAGTGCCAGTTCCGCCTGAAAACAAATTATCAAGATCAGCTGAAGCAGTGCCTGCATTTGCCGTTAGTGTAATACTTGGAAAAAATGCTGCCTTAGCGACACCAATATTAGCGTTCGCTGCTAATAACTTAAACTCAGCTGCTTTAATATCAGGGCGTTGTTCAAGTAATTCCGACGGTAAACCAACGGGAACATTGGGGAAGTTTAGTACTTCATCCAAGCTCTCAACGGGTAATAAGTCTGCTGCAACAGGTTTGCCTACTAATAGATCAAGTGCATTTTTATCACGTTTTAACATCCGTTGATAATTTGCAATATCAACTTTTGCCGCGGCCACTGTGCTTTGAATTTGTGCTAATGTTAACTTTGAAGCAGCGCCTAGCGCGTAGCTCTTTTCGGTTAATGCTAATGAAGCTTGCTGACTTTTTAGTGTTTCCATTGCAAGTGTTAATTGTTCTTTATCAGCTGCATAATTTAACCAGGCATTGGCTAATTCAGAAATTAAACTAATTTTCACACTCGTTTGAGTTTGCTCTGACGCATACAAGGTTTGTAGTGCTTGCTCGGATTGATTACGAACCTTACCCCATAAATCTAACTCATACGCTGTCATACCGACGGTAGCTGAATAGCTTTCACTAATTTGTGCACTACCTGTAGATGATAAATCGCTGGGTAAGCGCTGACGCGTACCCGAAGCTGAAAAATCAAGTGATGGATATAAAGCTGAGTCTTCAATTTGATAAAGTGCACGTACTTGCTGAACATTAAGCGCAGCAAGTTTAATGTCTTTATTATGAGTCAGTGTTTGTTCAATCAGTTGTTGCAGTTTTTCATTGGTAAAAAACTGCTGCCAGTGTAAATTGGCAATATCACCTTGTTCGCCTTGTACTGCATAACTTTCTGGAACTGGCAGTACAATATCTTCACGTGGTGGTGCCATTTGACAGGCACTTAGCACTACAACACTTAGACTAGCTAAGCTTAATGTTTTAAATGTCATTATGATTTATCCTCTGTCACAATTTTATGTTTACCAGGAAAAATTCGACGTACTAAAACAAAGAATAATGGCACGAATAAGACTACGATTAATGATGAGGCTAACGTACCACCAATAACTGAGATACCGAGTGCATTTTGTGCACCTGAGCCAGCACTTGACGCGATAGCAAGTGGTAATACACCACAAATAAATGCCATTGATGTCATTAATATTGGACGTAAACGTAATTTAACTGCAGCAATGGCTGATTCAACTAATGGCATACCTTCATCCATTTTATGAATAGCAAACTCCACAATTAAAATTGCATTTTTTGACGCCAAGCCTATGGTTGTTAACAAGCCTACTTGTAGGTAGATATCGTTTGATAAACCACCTAGGAAGGCTGCCATGGTCGCACCAAAAATCCCTAATGGTACTATCATCATAACCGCCGCAGGTACTGACCAGCTTTCATATAATGCTGCTAAACATAAGAATACAATTAATAGCGAAAGGGCATATAATAATGGTGCTTGGCCACCACTTAAACGCTCTTCATATGAAATACCTGTCCATTCAAAGCCAACACCGGCAGGTAAGTTTTGAACTAACCTTTCGATTTCATCCATCGCTTGACCTGTACTATAACCTGGCGCAGCTGCACCTTGAATTTCCATTGCTGAAAAACCGTTATAACGTTCAAGGCGAGGTGACCCGTAAGTCCAATATGATTGAGCAAAAGCGGTAAATGGCACCATATCACCGTTACTATTACGTACATACCATTTATCTAAATCTTCAGGAACCATACGTGACTCAGCGCTACCTTGCAGGTACACTTTTTTCACACGACCACGATCAATAAAGTCATTCACATAACTACTACCCCATGCGGTAGATAACGTGCTGTTAATATCAGATTGTGTTAGACCTAGTGCTTGCGCTTTGGCTAAATCGATATCGAGTTCAAGCTCGGGTTTATCTTCTTGACCATTAGGGCGAACGCCTGCTAACACAGGGCTTTGAGAAGCCATGCCAAGTAACATATTACGCGCTTCGAGTAATTTGTCGTGTCCCAGTCCTACACGGTCTTGCAAAAATAAAGTAAAACCATTAGCAGTACCAAGCTCCATAACCGCAGGAGGAGGGAATGCAAAAATAAAGGCTTCTTTTATGGTTGAGAAAAAGCCCATTGCTTTACCTGCAACGGCACCAACAGAAAGGTTTGGATCTTGACGTTCATCCCAATGATTTAAACCAACAAAGCCAATTGCTGCATTTTGTCCAGAGCCGGCGAAACTAAAACCTGTTACCGTGAATATTGAACGCACTGCATCAGACTGATCTTCTAAATAATGACGCTCCATTTTTTGCACTACATTCAAGGTTTGCTCAGTTGTTGATCCCGCAGGTAAACTAACTAAGTTGAACAAAATACCTTGGTCTTCATCTGGTAAAAAGGCTGAAGGTAATTGTGCAAAAATATAAATCATGCCACCAACAATGAGGCCGTAACATAATAAATAGCGTTTGCTTAGTCTAATCATACGACCAACAAAACTTTGTGCACCAGCATTGGTTTTATCAAAACCACGATTAAAGGCCATAAAGAAGCGACCAATAAATGATGAATCATTATGTACATGGCTTGGTTTTAACATTGTTGCACATAAAGCAGGTGTTAAAATTAGGGCAACCAATACTGATAAACTCATCGCGGTAACTAAGGTGACCGAGAACTGTTTATAAATAACCCCGGTAGAGCCGCTGAAAAAGGCCATAGGCACAAATACTGCCGATAACACCATTGCGATACCGACTAAAGCACCTTTAATTTCGTCCATTGATTTGCGTGTTGCTTCTAGAGGAGAAAGCTTCTCTTCTGTCATTACACGTTCCACGTTTTCAACCACAACAATGGCATCATCCACTAATAAACCAATCGCTAATACCATAGCGAACATAGTTAAAGTGTTAATTGAATAACCTAAGGTTTGTAGTACTGCTAAGGTACCTAATAATACAACAGGTACCGCAATTGTTGGAATTAATGTTGCGCGGAAGTTTTGTAAAAATAGATACATAACTAAAAATACTAAAACGACGGCTTCAACTAGGGTACTGACTACTTTTTCAATTGATAACTTAACAAAAGGAGTGGTGTCATAAGGAATAACGGTTGCTAAACCTTCAGGAAAAAGCGGCTCTAATTCTGCAAGGGCAGCTTTAATCGCATCGGCTGTATCAAGTGCGTTAGCACCACTTGCTAATTTAATACCTAAACCTGAGGCAGGTTTGCCATTAAAACGTGCTACAACGGCATAACTTTCACCACCAAGCTCGACTCTAGCTACATCACTTAAACGCACAACTGAACCATCAGTATTGGTTTTAACAAAAATATTTTCAAATTGTTCAGGCGTTTGTAAACGACTTTGAGCAGTAACTGTCGCATTTAACTGTTGGCCTGACATTGCCGGCAAAGCACCAAGTTGACCTGCTGATACTTGCGCATTCTGTGCACTGATAGAAGCACTGATGTCTGAAGGGGTTAGTTTATATTTTTGTAACATATCTGGATCTAACCAGATACGCATCGCATATTGCGAACCAAATAGTTGTACTTCACCAACGCCGTTTACTCGAGAGATGATATCTTGCACATTGGATGCTACATAGTCACCAATGTCGATATTACTCATACTGCCATTTTCTGAAACAAAGCCGATAACCATTAAAAAGTTACGGGCAGATTTAGCAACCGAAACACCTTGGCGCTGTACTTCTTGAGGTAGTAATGGGGTTGCTAACGCAAGTTTATTTTGCACTTGAACTTGTGCAATATCTGGATCAGTATCGGCATCAAAAGTTAGTGTTAATGTTGCTGAACCGTTAGATTCAGACGTCGATGACATATAAAGTAAGCCATCCAAGCCTTTCATTTTTTGTTCAATAACTTGAGTAACCGTATCTTCTAATGTACGTGCAGATGCCCCAGGATAGCTAGCTTGAATGCTAATTGTAGGTGGTGCAATTGACGGATATTGAGCAATTGGTAAACTCTTAATTGCAAGGACACCAGCCAACATAACAACAATGGCAAGTACCCAAGCAAAAATAGGCCGATCGATAAAAAATCGTGACATTTATGTGCTCCGTTATTGAATTTTAGCGATTGATTCGGCTGGCACTGCATTAACAGGGGCACCCGGTGCTATTTTTTGTAAGCCTTCAACAATCACTTGATCGCCATCATTTAAGCCACTTGTTACCAACCAATTAGAGCCTACGGTACGGTCAGTTTTTAATACGCGCGCTTCAACAGTGTTGTTTTTACTAACCACCATCGCTGTAGGTTCGCCCTTACTATTACGACTAACACCACGTTGTGGTACTAAGATTGCGTTAGCTTTAACACCTTCAACAATGACAGCTCTAACATACATACCTGGTAACAGTAGTTTTTCAGGGTTTGGAAATTCAGCTCGTAAGGTGACCGAGCCGGTGCTTGGGTCAACAATTACTTCTGAAAATTGAAGAGTGCCTTGATGCGGGTATACTGAGCCATCTTCCATTTTTAGCTCAACTTTTGATTGTGAAGTAAGATCTTTATTGAGCTCGCCATTGGCAATAGCTTTTTTCAAACGTGTTAATTCACTGCTTGATTGGGTAAGGTCAATATAAATGGGATCAAGTTGAGTAACTGTTGCTAGTGCAGTTGCCTGATTAGCACTTACTAAAGCTCCAGCTGTAACATTAGATTTACCTATTTGACCACTGATAGGCGATGAAACCTTACTATAGTTAATATTAATTTGCGCTGTTTTAAGTTGTGCTTGTGCGGTGAGTAAGTCAGCCTGCGCACTTTTATAATTAGCATCTGCTTCATCATAGTCTTGCTGGCTAACAGCTTTTATTTCTAGTAGCTCTGCATAACGATCTGATTTAGCTTTTGCATTAGCAATATTTGCTTGCGCTTTACTGATAGCTGCTTTACTGCTTGCTATTTGCGCTTCAAATGTTGCTGGATCAATTTGATATAACGCTTGACCTTTTTTAACTTCAGCACCTTCAGTAAATAAGCGTGTTTGTACAATACCATTTACTTGTGGACGAATTTGCGCTACTCGTGAGGCAGTCACTCGACCTGGTAACTCTTTTGTAAGTGTTAGTGGTTGGCTTGTTAATTTAATAACGCCAACAGGAGTAGGCTGCCGAGCCGGTGCATTTGCCTGCTGATTTTGTTCGCAACCAGATAAAACAATTGCACTTGCTAAAGCAGTGATAATAAAAATAATGACGCGTGAACGCTGCATGTTAACCAATCTCTCTTTTAGGGTGAACGTTCATTCTAATTTAATTTTTGATGTTTTCCAACACTAATAAACAATTTTTTTTAAAAAAATAATTTATTTTAGCCTGTTTATTCAGTTGTTAATCATTTAATTAAGTGCAATATCAGTGAGGTTAATAACGTCTTAATTCTCTTTTAAATCGTTAGTTACAAATCATAAAAAAAATTTACTTTAAAATTATTAGAGTAATAACTTTAATTTCAAGCATTTTTATATTTTAAAATTAATAAGTTAGATAAATTTTGCCAACTAAGGCTATAGGACTGAGTTAATGAAATGACTTACATTGAATTTTTTAGTTATATTGTTGTGATGCTGAAAGTCAGAGACGTTATCGCTTCATTAAAGTGATTTTATATTCACAATAACAGACTAAAAATAATATAGTAGACGAAATAAATTGGGGATAAAATATAAACAATTTAATCTTAAGTTATACTTAGTAATGCCGATACACTTTTATAAGCGCTAACTAATGAAGGTAATACCATGAGCTCACCCATTAATAGTATGAATACCGTTATGGCAAAAAATCCCTATAGCCAAGATACCAGTTCTATGACTAAGTCGACAGACAGTAATAACAGCGTTGAAGAGCCGCAAGTTACAACAGGTCAAACTGGCGAGGTTCAGGAGTCTATCGCGGTTTCTCAAAAGAAACAGCTTAATGCAGCTATTATTGAATCAACGTTAGAATTTAGTAATTCACTTGGTGATCAACCTTTATCATTAGCATTGAAAGCAGCTTTACAAGGTATTAATGAAGCATTGCAAGTAAGTGGTGTTGAAAGCAGTGTGGAAGATGCTTATGAGTCTGGCCTTGATTTTAGTCCTGAAGCAACAGCAGAGCGTATTGTGTCTTTTAGTACGCAATTTTTAGGTGCTTTTAGAGAGCAAAATCCTGATCTGAGTGAAGAAGAATCTCTTAATGCATTTATGGATGTTATCGGTAGTGGCATTGATCAAGGTTTTGGTGAAGCGAAAGACATATTGGGCGGTTTGAATGTATTAGAAGGTGAAGTAAGTGATACGATTGATACCACTTACGATCTTGTTCAAGAAGGATTGCAGGCCTTTGTTGATTCATTGAATGAAAAAGAAGAAGAGAGTGCCACTGAGTAAGATGCTTGCTTTCGAACGATAATTTTTCGTTGGTTGTTGTAATACTGAATATATTTAAGAAGTCAAAAATAAATCATCTTTGACTTCTCCTTGAAATCTTCTAGAGTCAAACCTCAATTACTTTTTGGTATTAGATTGATGGTGTAGTTTTACAAGTCACTTCGCCATCCCATGCCGGACTCTTCCATTAATCGTTCATATACACCTTCTATATTAAGTGGCAGCCAAGCTTCATATTGTCTTAAGTCTTTAAATTCACTTAACTTGACATTTTGCTTTATTTCATCAAGCGTTTGACCAGCTAAAATACCTTCGGTAACTTTACTGTACAGCTGTTTTAGGTAACGTAAATAGCGTTTTACATCATCCTTATTACCCATGTCAGCATGGCCACCGACAAAGGTATTAAAGTCATAATGAAGGACAGCTTGTGTGGAATTAATCATACCTTGGATATCGTAACTCCACAGTTTTTGCCATGGCATTCTACCTATCATTATCCAATCAACTACAAATAAGGTTTTTTGTTTTTCAAACAACATACTTATTGAGCCTCGACCGTCATTTGGTCCATGATAATTAAGTTTAACGTTTGAATCTCCTAGCGTCAGTGTGAGTTCGTTATCGAATATTAGATCAGGGCTAACTGTTTTCATTTTAGTATTTTTAATATCTTGTGCACTTAACCTATGAGCAACGAAGATTGTATGTGGGCTTTTAAATACTTCTGCACCGTAAATATGGTCGCTGTGATTATGACTATAAATGACATATTTAACAGGTACGTTAAAACGCGTTTTAATTTGTTCATTCAGCCAGGTAGCCGCTTTTTTATTAAGAGGGTCGGTAACAATGGCACCTTGTGGAGTGATCAAAAATACTGAGCGGTGTCTATCGTCTATAAAGCGGTATAAGCCATCGCCTAATTCTTCAATTTCAAGTGCCTGTACAGTGAAGCCTACAATAAGTAGCACTCCTGTTAATAGTTTTATCAATGACCTGGGCATACACCATTCCTTTAATAGAAAAAAATAATAATCTAGTTAAAAGAAGAGAGGAGAATAAGGTAAAAAATTTCAGCTAATTGTTTTTAGTGCGTCATCTTTAACTAATTATGTTCGAGATAAAATAGCTGTAATGAAATGATAAATAAATTATATAACTACATAATTGCCCTACATTTGGTGGTTAAGCTTACGACAATAAAGTATTAACGTTTAATTTTTATAGTTAATTTTGACGTTGAATTCTTAATGTTTAAGCATAATTTATTGGGGTTTAAAATGATGAAAAATTCGTGGGCAGCTTTACTGGTAGGAGTGTGTAGTTTATCACTAAGTGCATGTAATAATGGTAGTGAATTAACTCAGCAATATAGTGATACTAACGCGTTTACTTTAATAAGCCCTACTATGGAAGACGGTGGTAAATTACCTGTTACTTATACTTGTGATGGTGAAAGTGTTAACCCTCCTTTTAGTTGGAGTGGGGCACCTGAAACTACACAATCTTATACCTTGATTATGCATCATAATGCACCAGATGGTGTTCATTGGTACTGGACGATGTACAACATCAATGGGGATGCCACACAAATAAATAGTGGTGAAACACTCGGTTTATTGGGTAGTAATAGTGTTAACGATATAAACGAATATGCGCCACCGTGCTCTAAAGGTCCTGGAGTGAAAAGTTATACTTACACTCTTTATGCTTTGTCTGAGCCGGTTACTTTTCCTGAACGTAGTGTTTCTAATGAGCATGAAAAAGTCGATCGAGAGACACTTTTAGCGGCAATGAAAGATATCACGTTAGATTCTGCACAAATGACTGTAAGTTATGATCGTGATAACCAGAGGGCAAAAGGTGAGAGGGGAGCAAATAAACGTTCAAATGGTGAGATGAAAAAAGGCGTTGAAAAAAGACCTAAGCCAGCTCCTTTTATTCAACCTGATTTGACTAAACACATTGATTCTGCTCGTTGCACTACAATTCAACAGTCGGTAAGTGACGCAGGTTTTGATAAAAATGTTGATGTAATTTGCGATGAAACCTATGCCTACATTGCATCTTCTACCTATCCTGATCATGAAATGATGACAGGCATTACGGGCACTAATGAACAAATTCCCGTACCTGCACAAGGTTATGCAGCACCGATTAAACTCGAACCTAAAAAAGCAGATACATTAACCACTATTGATGCTGCCGTTGGCGTAGCTGTAAATGGTGTACCTATTTATGACTATTCATCGCAAGGTGAGTTAGATGTCAGTCAATATGATGCTAAACACGATACCTTAGTGTTAGGGCAGTTAGATAACTGTGGAGGGCATTCTGGTCGAGGTGACGACTATCATTATCATGTGTCACCAACGTGTATGATTGAGACTATGAAAAATAAAGACGATGATAGCATTATTGGTTGGGCATACGATGGTTATCCATTGTATGGCGACAAGAATCCTGACGGCAGTGAAATCAGTAAAGGTGATTTAGATGTGTGTAATGGTCAGGCAGATGACACTTTTGGTTATCGTTATCAAACCTCAGTAACTCCACCTTATATCATTCAATGTTTAGTTGGTGAAGTTGATACCGCAAAATTACCTAGAGTTGCTCCATTAAGTGGTGATACGCAAGGAATAAGAGCTGATCTTCGTCCACCTGCAGGTGGTGTTGAAAACTTAACTCACACAGTGTCAAAAGATGGCAGCCGTACTATGCGTTATTCATATCAAGGTGAAGAGTATTTCACGACTTATACGCCATCAAAGCAGGGGGATAGCTGCTATGATTTTAAACAAAAAACTATTAGTAATGGTGGTAAAGTTGAAGAAGGCACTTTTTGCAGAAACAGTGACCAAGCAAAAGCTGAACCAGCGAAAAATTTAGCTACAGAGCAAGAAGGCAGACCTAAGTCTGAACCTAAGCGTAAGCAAAATGTTTTAACACCATTAGTCACTGTTAATGCTACTAATCCAAACATTTCAGGTGAACACCATTTTAAGCTAGAAGCATGGGCTGACAACTGGTTTGCAGCATATGTTGGTGAAAATCTTCTTATTGAAGATTCAGTCTCTATAACCACTGAGCGTTCTTTTAATGCAGAAAGGGTTATCTTTTCTGAGGATTATCCTATCCAGCTTAATTTGATTATTAAAGATTTTAAGCAAAATGATTCAGGGTTAGAGTACATAGGTGCCAGAAACCAACAAATGGGTGATGGCGGTTTTATTATGCAAGTAACTGATATAGATACTAATGAAGTTGTTTCTGTTACAGATAGTAGTTGGAAATGTGAAGTACTTCATCGAGCCCCTTTGAACAAGTTATGTGAGCAAGAGTCTAACCCTGTTGCTGGCGAAGGCTATTGTACTTTTATGTCTAAAGAAGCGCCTAACAATTGGTTAAAAACTGATTTTGATGATTCATCTTGGGATGATGCAACTGAACATAATACTGCCTCGGTAGGGCCAAAAGATGGTTATAACGAGATAACTTGGGATGAAAATGCTCAGATAATCTGGGGTGATGATCTTGAAACTGTAAATACATTAATTTGTCGTGCAACCATTGAGCAACCTGAATCTCAACAGTAATAAATAACCGAGGTAACTAGAATGACGTTAGTTAGAAAATTGAAATGTACAAAAACCTTGCGTGCTTTAATGTTCGCTTGTATTGGTTATTTTATAACGCTTAGCATACCTTTAAGTGCTCATATTTTAAATGAGACAACTGCGCAAGTTATTTTAAGAGACGGGCAAATAGAAGTGAAAATGTATACCGATCTTGAACATTTTAGTGCTGCTTTACAAAGTGATCAGGCTTGGTTATTGGGCGATATTGATGCCGTAATGCCTGATAATTTAAATGCTAGCCAACAGGAAGCTTTCATTGTTGATGCGCTTAAACAAAAAATGCTTTTAACGGTAAATGGAAAACCGATAAGTATTGAAACTGCTTATTTAGGAACCGTTGTGGATAAAAATGATGATCACACCAGAGAAATTATTTTTCAAGCAAGACATAGTTATTCAAAGGTAACTGAACTCTCGGTTTCATTTCATAAAAGCTTAGGAGCAGTTCATACGAGTTTTGTTAAGCCTCAGTACAAATTACTCAGTGCTGGCGCTACTGCTCATATGACTTTTTAGCTCTTTAATATATAGATAGGTTTACTTAACAATAATTTGAGTAAGTCTATCTATTATGTGAAAACCTCAATTGTAGGCATATAGTCAATATGCAATACTGCTACAAAGTATAAAGCCATGATCTTAAATACCAGAGAGCCTATGAAGTTAATCCATAAATTCTTTTTAGCTTTTTTCATCACTAATATAACCTTAGTTGGCTTAATGTTTGCGTTTATCTATATGAATTTCTCAGTAGAGTTTAATCACTTTGTTGAAAAAGAAGAACATAAGCATCTTAACGAGGTTAAGCAACAACTTGTAAGTCTCTACTCTGAATTTGGCTCTTGGGATCCTATTAGTGACAATACACAACTATGGCGTTCTATTGTTGCACCTGAAAAGAATCCAAATACGTCAGAAGTATATTCAAAAGACAATACTAGCTTTGCCCATAATACACAGAGCATTAATAATAGAAAAGTAATAAATAAACAAGCAGCCACGCAAAAAAAGTCACCATCGATGTTATGGGTAAACCTTCCCGCTGATTTATTACAAACAGGTAAACGCATCAGTTTGTATGATGAAAATAAACAAGTTGTTGTTGGTAGGGCTGATATAAATGAAAACCCTTATATCGAAGCTGTTTTATTAAATAATACCGTGATCGGCTGGATCGGTTTAGTGCCTTCAAATTTAGTTGAAAATAGTCCAGCTGAAGCTTTTTTATCGGCACAACTTCATAATTATTTATTGATCACCTTATTTGTTATTCTCCTGGCTTTTATTATGGCAATTGTGTTATCTCGACATTTAATTAAGCCAATCAAACAAATTGTTGTCGGTACGAGTGAGCTTAATAAAGGAAACTTTTCCAGTAGAATTAAACCGCTTACTCAGGATGAATTAGGGACCTTATCTAAGAACTTTAATGAATTGGCGGGTACGCTTGAACATAATCAACAAATGCGGTTTCAGTGGGTGTCTGATACGTCTCATGAATTAAGAACACCGCTTACTGTTCTACGCTCGCACTTATTAGCTGTGCAAGAAGGTGTTTTTATTGCTGATGAAAAGCGCATTAGTTTACTCATTAATCAGGTTGATAATTTAAGTCATATTGTTGATGATCTTGCCCAATTAACTAACAGTGATACAGCTAACTTAACTTATAATGCGGTAGATATTGACGTATGCGAAATGCTTCAACAATTAATTGAAAGTTATACACCTAGATTTGAAGAGCACAACTTATCGCTTAATAGTCAAGCTTTACAACATACAGATTCATGCCTAGTTAGTGGTGATAAAGATAGGTTGCACCAGCTATTTGCAAACTTATTAGAAAATACCTGCCGATATACTCATGCTGGTGGACAAATAAATATAGAAATTAATAAATTTGAGCATGAGTTAGTGATAATTGTTCATGACTCTGCGCCAGGTGTGTTGCCTGAGGAGCATACCAAACTTTTTGAACGTTTCTACCGTGTAGAAAAATCAAGAAATAGAGATTATGGCGGCTCAGGACTTGGTTTATCACTATGTAAACAAATAGCAGAGGCACATGGTGGAGATATTGCTATACAAGATTCACCATTAGGTGGCTTGGCGGTAAAAGTTACCTTTCCTATTGTAGGTTAATATAATGACAACACATAAAATACTGATTGTTGAAGATGAAGAGCACATTGCTGAAGTGCTAATCGCTTACTGCAAACAACAAGGTTACTGCACTGAACATTTTAATAGTGGGCAGGACGTGGTTAATTTTGTAAAAAATAATCATGTTGATTTAATTCTGTTAGATTTAATGTTGCCAGATGTAGACGGTATTACACTGTGTAAAGAAGTCAGGTTGTTCTCGAATGTCCCTATTATTATGGTCACAGCTAAAAGCGAAGAGATCGATCGCTTATTGGGTTTAAACCTTGGTGCTGATGATTATATCTGTAAGCCTTTTAGCCCAAAAGAGGTGATTGCAAGAATACAGGCTGTGTTAAGAAGAACTCAGCAAACTAAAATGAATATTATTTATCAATCGGGTTTTGAGGTACATAAAGAAGATTATGTTGCGCTTCTTAAGGGGAAGGATATAGGTTTTACTGCGGTTGAGTTTAAAATATTTCTGCTTTTTATCAGTCAGGTTGGTCGTGTGTTTACTCGTGAAGATATTATTAACGCTATATATAATCAGGCGTTAGATATGTCAGATCGTAATATTGATACCCATATAAAAAATATACGTAAAAAGATAAACGAGATAGAAGAGGGGGTAAACCCGATCTCTGCAGTTTATGGTGTTGGTTATAAATTTAAAGAAATACTTTAGTTAATTAATTGTACCTTTCGGTAAAGTTTGACTTAAAATGTACCGTTAAGTACAATTGGTTTTATACTTGGTTGTTTAATTCGGAGTCATTGTGTCTAGCGGTAGAAAAAAATTATTTGATGAAAATACAGCTTTAAATGCTGCCATGGATGTTTTTTGGCAAAAGGGCTATGTTGGTGCTTCTCTTACTGATTTAACTAAGCGTATGGGAATTAATAAGCCGAGTATGTACAGTGCTTTTGGTAATAAAGAAGCGTTATTTGTTAAAGCGACCCAGTGCTATATTGATACTAAAATGAAGCCACTTATTAGCCTGCTTTTTGAAGAAAAAGTGACACTAAAACAACGTTTAAAAAATCATATGATGTCTATTGTAGCTATGCAATGTGATACAAGTGATGCAAAAGGTTGTTATTTGGCATTATGTCAGTCAGAGCTTGTAAGCGGTGATATTCCTGAACAAGCAGAGCAGTTACTTAAAGAAGCCGATGCTATGCCAATTCAAGTTTATACCGAACTGTTTAATAGTGATGCTGAGGCTATTAAATTAGGGCTAAATAATAATGCTCAAGCCAATGCGTTAAGTCTATACACTATATTAAAGGGGACTGCTTCGATGGCGCGATCTGGCATTGATAAATCAGAGCTTGAATATAGTATTGATAGTATTCTTGTTGGTATAGGTGTGCAATAAATAGTGTTAATTCATTTATAGAAATTAAATAAGACTCACTCAGTTAATAAAAATTGAGTTTAAGGTTAATAGGAATTATATATGGTAGACAAGCTAAAAATAGATATTATTTCGGATGTTGTTTGTCCTTGGTGTATTATTGGTTATAAAAACTTAGCGCAAGCAATTGCTGAATTAGGTGTTCAAGATCAAGTTGAAATTGAATGGCAGCCATTTGAATTAAACCCTGATATGCCACCAGAAGGCGAACATTTAAGAGAACATTCAGCAAGAAAGTATGGCTCTACGCCAGAAAGTAGCGCTAAGTTTAGAGTTGAGATGGCTGAGCGCGGCAATGAGGTTGGCTTTCAATTTAACTTTTTTGAAGAAATGAGGATAGTGAATACACGTGATGCACATGTTATGTTGGAGTTTGCCAAAGATTACAATCTTCAAACCGAATTAAAGTTACGATTATTCGCCGCTTGTTTTACTGAACAGAAAAACATTTCAGACCGTGAAGTCCTTATCAAAGAAGTTTCAGCCGTCGGTTTAGATGCGAATGAAGCAAGTGTTAGACTTGAAAATAAAAATGCAATTAAAGAAGTTCAAGAAAAAGAAATTGAATGGCAACGTTTGGGTATATCATCAGTACCAACTGTAGTGCTTAACCGTAAAGTTGCGGCAGCAGGAGCGCAACCTGTAGAAGCATTTAAGCAATTTATTATGTCGGAATTGCAAGCTAGCTAAGCGAGTATTATGAATAATAAGTGAGTTTTGTAGTCAATATAAGCAATTAAGCATTGATTTCAAAACTGGCTTATCGTTAACTTATATCAGGGTGGGAGATATCATTTATTAAGAGCAATTAAGTTGCTGGTTTATTATCCATAAAAAAGTTTACGTTATTTAAGTCAATCATGTAGTTACGTTTAACCTGTTTATTGTTTGCTAGCTTGTCTAAGTCACCAATCAACGTAACTAATTTGTCATGAGAGTGATGACTTGTTCTTTCATAATCTTCAGGCTTTCCGGTGTAATCAACACGCTCAGTTTCCTTTTTATCATGACTAGTTTCATTCTTCTCTAGCCAAATATCGTTAATTTGGCGAATACTGCTATCGTTTGTTATTCTTTCAACCAGTGCCGTTTCTAATTCATACTGATTTGTTTTTGGATTGAATTCGTATGTTTCTTTATCAATATCTACTTGGTGTTCTTGATCAAGACCGACTAATTCTTGCTTTTTAACAGCAGTATTAATGTTGTAACTTTCAGTTTTATCATAATTATCTGGACGGGTACCTTGATAATCAAAGTGAGCGTTAACTGTTTTACTTTGCGTTGTGCCGTTTAGTTCACCTGATTTATAGTGCTCGGTTACCTGACTTAATTCGACAGTACTTTTAGGATGTATAGGTCGAAGTCCTTCTGGCTCCGACGTAAATGAAAATTTAGCGTCAAAATCGGCTAGTTTAGAAATCCCCGTGCCTAATGTGTTATTAGTTTCTTCACCAAGGCCTTTATAACGAGGATCATTAGTCACCATGTTATCAACTAAATCGGCGACCATTTCTCTGCCATTAGTGAATTCGCGAGCGGCGACTGACTCGATATTACTATAGCGCTCGGCAGCTGATGACATGCTGGTAAAAGCGTCTTTAAATACAGCAAAACCTTGCTGCATACGTGCATCATTTTGCTTACCAAATGCAGAGTTTTCTTTGCTGTCATTACTATTAAAACGGCTATCTTCAAGGTTTTGGTCTAATGTGCTTAAGTATTGCTGCATTTGGTCTACGTCTTTACCACCAAAAATAGACATATCTAATGAAAAATCTATTTCGGTAACGCCAGCGTTTGACTTAAACGAAAGCGCTTGTGTATTGTGTTTTTCATCAAAATTATAACTTAGCTCAAAACTATTTTCTAAAGCGGCAATAGGTTGGTTTTCAGTAGTCGAAAAAGCAATGTCAAAGCCAGATAATTGCTCATTATTGAAATTAGCTAAAAAATCTAGGTTAAATTCAGCTTGGCCTGGCGGTACATATTTAGTGTATGAACTTTGCCCAAAAGAGTTTGCACTGACTTTAAAAAATTCATCAGCCATTTCGCCAACTTCTGACAATATTTGATTGAGTGCTTGATGCTCAGCTTCTGACAAATCACCGTTTACTTCATAGCTAATACCAAAACTATCAACCGCTTCACCTGTTGCTTCGTCATAACCTTGAGCAGAGTTAAAGATTATATTAACAATATCGCCTTCTTTAGTTTTTACTGACAGTTCAAAACGATTGCTGTCGTCACCCTCATTTATTTCGCGATAGCTGCTTTCCATTAACGGGTCTAACATGCGTTCAACGCGCTGTTCACTTGATGCTAAAAATGATTTTTGCTCGTGGCCTAGCTGTCCTAAACTCGATAAGATATCACTGGTATTTGCATAAGCGCCGTGAATATTTTCTACCGACTCATTCAAACGTTTCATTAATTCGTCGCTATTCTCGTTCTTATTCAACCCTTCTTGTTGGCTGGTTAATACGGTACGTACAGCTAATTCTTCAGGGGAAATATCATAGTTAACAGTGACCGGTTGACTCGTTAACGTAAGGATAGAGGCAAATTCTTTTTTGAGTAATGTTTCAACTTTTTCTTGGTCAAATTGACTTAGCAGCTCTTGAGCTATTTCTGGTGCAATATTTTTAAGCTCATCGGTGAGAGTGTGAGCTATATCATTGATTGGTTGGGCAACAGATGTTACTAAGCTAGATTGGCTATTTAATACATTGTTAATCATGATTTTTTAATGCTAAGTTGATGTTAATTATGTATCGGCAATAGAATAAATATCTTAAGTTTTAAGGTGATTTTTTAATAAGTCGTTTGTTGTCCTGGATTTAATCGATAAACCGATAGTGTTTTATATTTACGACGCTATATAATAAATAGCAGCTAACTAACGAGTAATGCCTTTGCGGTAATCTAAAATGAGCAATATTGTATGCATGTACTAAATCTTGATATCCCCTTTGATTGTCGTTTTACTTGTTGGTTTTGTGGTGAAGGGTCTCACCAAACGATTGTGACTACATTAAAAACACGTCAAGCAGTCAATATGCCAATTTGTGATGAATGTAAATCTTACCGATGCCATAACGAATCAAGTGCACTTGTAATACTTGAAAAGCTTATTAAAGATAAAATAGTAAAACAAAGTGCTAAAGCGTTAGCGATAGGGGCTAATTGGACCGAAAAAGAGCTGCAAGAGTCTGAGCTAACTGGCAGTGCCTTCGATGGCTTTAAAAAGAGTGGTTGGAAAATGTTCTTGATTGCTCGAGAGCGTGTTAATTTTAGTGGTTGGGAATTATCTATTGATGGTGTTCCTATTGAAAATACAGTAGTGGATGAGAATTTTGTATTTGATGGCCTGACTTTTACAAGCTTTATTACTATGTTGGATTACTTAAGCACTACTTTTTCATTAAATAAAGACTTTTTAGAGCAAGTATTAACGCTTTATGGCGATGACCGTGCAATAGAGGCGGTAAAGTTTTGTCGATTAGTGCCTAATGAGTCAAAGTCTGAACGTGAAAAAGCGCTGAATGATTTGATTGCTTCTTTTAAAGAAAAAGATGCAATGCGCTATTAATCGTGCAGTTATTCTAGTCGTGCAGTTATTCTAGTCGTGCAGTTATTCCCATAAAAGTAAATACCGGTCATCGTTATTAAAAAGGGGGAAAGCAGTATCACTGAGTTAACTTGGCTTTTATTGCTAAATAAATACCTGAAAAGATAAAAAGAATACCGACAATATGAAAGCTATGAATTTTCTCGTTCAGAAAAATTGAAGAGAGTAACAATCCAAATAACGGCATTAAATGAATAAATAGCCCTGCTTTTACTGCGCCTATATCGGCAACGCCTTTGTTCCAAAAAATATAAGCAAGGATAGAAGGGAAAATCGCCATGTAGAGCACCGCGTATGTGCTTTTGCTTCCCCATACAATATGCTCAGCAAAGTAAAATTCTACCGCAGAAAAAGGCAGTAATATGAGTGAACCAATAAGCACTGTTACCCCAAAAAAGGTGAAACCATCAAGTTCAGCAGGGCGCCAGCGTAATAATAATGAATAAATAGCCCAGCACAGTACACCGGTTAATACATATAAATCACCAACATTAAATGACAATGAAAGTAGGTTAGATACTTGACCTTGAGTTATCAGCATTAAAACGCCAATTAACGAAATAGTAACTCCGATCCACTGCTGAAGAGAAACACGTTCTTTTAACCATACTGAAGATAATATTAGTATAAATATTGGGATAGCTGATTGTAGTATTGTGGCATTAGAGGCATTTGTACTAGTAAGACCGATATAAATAAAGGTATTGAAACAAGCAACGCTAAATATTGAAAATACCGTCAGCATTTTCCAATGAGTTAATATTACAGCTTTCTGCTTAATAAGCCTTGGTATTAAAAAAGGCAATAGAATCACCAATGCTAATGTCCAACGAAGCTCCGCCATAACAATAGGTGGCAATACTGAGTGCATTGCTCGTCCTATAACAAAATTTCCTGCCCAAAATAAAGTGGTCAGTATTAAAAGTAAGTAGGGCATTGCAGTCTCGTTGAGTTATGTCGAAGATAAAATAGAATATTTGATAGCTATCAGAATACAGTAATGATATTTATCAGTGTTGATATAAAATAGCACTAGTCGCTAGTTATTGAGATTATATCAACATTTGTGCCTTAGCTTCTTACTATTTAGTCACTATATAACAATAAATATGACTAGTTGTGAGGATTAATTAGCAATAATTAACCATTATGATCTTAATGTAAGCGATACTAAGACCACGCCATGATCGATACTTTCGCCATCACGTTCAAAAATGGGATTAATTAAATGGCGATCGTAAGTTTCATGTGCACTAACTGCATAAAGACTGTCGTGATAATTAGCATCAAATTCACAAGATAATAAAATGTAATCAAGTACAGAGCTACTTGCGCCAAAATAATGTGTTGGGGGGCGCGTTTCTTCAGCTTTGTTAACAGTTTTTCCTTCATTGGCAAGCATAGCTTGATATAAATCCCAAGCATCATGTAAGCAATACTTAGCCAGATAGGCATCACGATCAATGGTTGAGACAAACCGTAAAGTGTTGGTGAGTATATGGCTTAACACCCCATCGGCTAAGGTATTATTAAAATCACCCATTAATACCATTGGTTGATTCGTTTCTTCACGGCGCTGTATCATATCCATCATTAATAATGTTGCTTCACTGCCACGTTGCACTGTTGAGCCCCAGCTACCGGCTATTTGTGCTTTTAGACTTTCAATAATGGTCTGCTCAGGTGAGAAGTTATTATTGTGCTCATTCAGTTCAATCATTGAACGTTTAGACTTAAAATGCACAACATAACAATCACAATTGCCTAAATGAGGAATCTCAATTGTTGCTCGTAATACTCTACGACTAAAAGAAAACTGATCGGTTAAGCCTAATTTTTGGGCAAACTCAATGTTAGGCTCTACCGAAAATACTTCAATAATAGGGTAACGAGAGGCAATAGCGACAACAGGACGCTGATAAATAAAATCATCAATTACTTGAGGTTGATCAACCACGGCAAAATATTGATACCCTTGACTCGCCACTAGCTCCTTTAATGAATTAGGGCTAAATACTTCTTGAAAGCCAATAATATCCGGTCGATATTCGTCTAAATATTCACTAATCCAACGTTGTTTTTTTTGCCATTGTTCAGCACTAAAAATACGTTCGAACTCATAAGCGGCATTCGGTGGTTCAAGGTAATTAAATAAATTGAATGTAGCGAATTTGAGCTTTGTATTGGCAAGTGAGCTTGTTAAGGATGGACTATCAAAGGGGATGTCTTGGCTACTTGCTTGATCTTGATGATTGATAAAATAACTCTACTAATTAATAAGGAAAAATTAAGTAAACAAGAGGCGGAATAATATTAAGCACAATATTAAATAATTATTCAAGTGAAAAGTAACTCAAGATTACCGAGGTGATTTTTCATATCATGGTCGTATTTTTTGTAAAAATCAATAAAAGTACTAAGCTCATTATTAGCTAATAGGTTAGTTATATTTTTTATTCAAAAATAAATTTTTATTTCAATGATATATAAATACTGGAAAATTGTTAAAAGACAACTATGCTTTTAAAAAGCTAGTATTGATAAAGTCATTACTTCGTATATTCACTAGCCTACAATATTAATTATATCTGATAAATACTCCCACCAAGGTTATTTTTAAAATGACTTTTAATCTAGTGAGCAGATAACCTTGAATGGCATTACATGATTTTTAAAAATACTATCTGGACGAAAAATAAATTAAAGTCCAATGGTACAGAGAAAACTCAGCGTTTTTCTGTATCTATGAAACTGAATATCGTAAATTTTCTTATTATCATTTCAAGTTTAATAAGTATTATTGGTGCGTACGAAATTCAAATAGGCGGAAAAATGCATGAGTTAAACTACTTTCATCAAAAATATATTACCCAGTTAGTGAAAACTGTAAAATCATTTGAAGTTGACTCGGTATCTACCAATGATGTGCGACAAGATATAATGTTGGTGAGAGAGCAACCTATTAAATGTATAGAACTTATTGGCTCTTTTGAAATATTGATAATGAAGTTGATAGGGACTAAAAATATCCTGCAAGTGTGTCATGACGATCTTGCTGTTGCGGATAATCTTCTTCAGAAAGTGCAAGAATTCGATGCAGCGGTGTTTGATAAAAAAGCACTTACACATTTTCTTTATCAAGGAATTAATGAGTTTGAATACAGTGGAATGAGATTTGAACCTTTAGTGAGTAAAACCGTAAGGGTACTTTTCTTTATTGTTATTAGTATTTTGATTACCAAAGCTTTTATTGTGCCTTTAATTGGGTTAATTCTTTCAAATAGTGTTGCTCAAGATTATCAATTACTATTAATAACAAAGACTAATTTAGAAGAAGAAAAGCAACGTAATGCACTTATACAATCTGAACGAATTGAATCGTTAACCATTATGGTTGCCGGTATGGCCCATGAAATTAATACCCCAATTGGCATAAGTATTACCGCTAATTCGTATTTAGGGGATACCTTGAGTATGCTCAGGAAATCTTATGAAGATCAAGAGTTAACTAAGAGTAAATTTGATCATTTTATTGCGGAAATGGAAAAGAGTAATACGTTGGTGATGAATAATCTTTCACGAACAGCGAAGTTAGTGAAAAGCTTTAAAGAGGTATCTGTAGATCAGTTCGTAGATGAATTGCAAAATATTAAATTAAAGCCATACATTGAACAGATATTAGTGAGTTTAGTTCCTGTTACCCAAAGCGCTAATATTAAGTTTAAACTATGTTGTGATAATGACATACAAGCTAGTATTTATGGTGGGGTATTTAGTCAAATATTTACTAATCTTGTCACTAATGCAATTAATCATGCTTTCCAAGATAAAGAGGCCGGAATAATATCTATTTCTGTTAAAGAGTCTTCTGACAATGAAATACATTTTTCTTTTGAGGATGATGGCTGTGGTATTTCTGAAATAGATAAAATTCATATTTTTGACCCTTTTTTTACTACCAAAAGAGGTGAAGGTGGTACAGGTTTAGGACTTCATATACTGCATAACCTTGTGACTGATAAATTGCAAGGAAGAGTATTATGTACAAGTGAAATTGGTGCTGGCACTCGATTTGATATTTACTTCCCTAAAATAATAAAAGTTACTGATTAGGCCATGTTTTATGATGTGAGTAAGTAATATCTATTCACACAAGCTAAAAAAGGTAAAGTTAGTAAAAGTTACGGTAAAGGTAGAGGGGTTAATCCTTTCATCTTACTATTTAAAAAATCGGGAATATCTACAGTTTCAATGGGTTTAGAAAAGTAGAAACCTTGAAGAAAGTGGACACCTAATTTAGTTAGTTCTTGTGCTTGTTCTTCGGTTTCAACACCTTCAGCAACAACTAAGAAATTTAATGAGGAAGCGATATCCATTACTGCTGAAATGATAGCATGGCCATTACCATTCAAGTTGTTTACAAATGATCGATCAATTTTAACTGTGTTTACCGCTAAATCTTGCATAACAGAAAGCGAAGAATATCCTGTGCCAAAGTCATCAATCGAGACTTTAATTCCGAGCGCTTGAAGACGTTTTATTTGATTCAAAATAGAGTTGGTATCTGCCGAAAAAACGGATTCGGTAATTTCTATATGCAACAATTCTGCTGGCAACTTACTCGTTGAAAGAGCATTTTCAACAATATTTATAAAGTTATCATCTTTAAACTGAATGACTGAAACATTAACTGAAATAGCTAGTTGTAGTTTTCTCTCCCATCGACTCGCTTCCATACAAGCGTGTTGAAGTACCCATGCACCTATTTCATGTATTAAACCATATTGCTCTGCAATAGGAATAAATTCATCCGGCGTGATATTCTCGCCTTTTACTTGCCAGCGTAAAAGCGCTTCAAAGGCAAAAACATGATGATTACTAGATAAAACTAAAGGTTGAAAAACCAAGCGTAGTTGTTGATTATCAATAGCCTTAGTAAGTTCATTTTTTAAATAAAGTTCGTGTGAATAAAGTTTTTCCATTTGTTCTGAAAATACACCGACAGTTGAACGAGCTTTTTTCTTTTGAAAGTACATCGCCATATCGGCTGATTGAATAAGACTATCTTCCGTTGTGGCATGATCCGGATATAGTGCGATACCTATAGTTGCTCCAACAGTTAAAATACTATTATCAATACAGTGGGGTGCTGAAAGCTCTTTTATTAACTGTAATGACTGCTTAATGGCACTTTCCTCTCCTGTATTAGGGAGGGCAATAAGAAACTCATCTCCACCCCAGCGGCAAACAAGAGCGTTATTAAGGTTTTCTTGTTTTAGGCGTCCGGAAGTTTCTCTTAAAATTTGGTCACCTGCTTTATGACCAATGGAATCATTGATATTTTTAAAGTTATCTAAATCAATAAATAATAGAGCAATATTTTTTTGGGGGTGTTCAGCTGACTTTTTAGAAGATTGCTCAATAATAGCTTTTAAATGACTTAAAAAAGCGGCTCGATTGTATAGTCCGGTCAGAGGGTCAAGATTAGAAAGTTCGTAAATTTTTTGTGTTCGTTGTTTAACTTTTTCTTCCATCTCTTGAATTAATGCCAAGTTTTCATTTTTTAACATTATAGTATTAAGTGTAAAATCAGCAGATTTTTTTGAGATGAGTATCATAACGATACAAAAGGAAAAACCAAGAATACCAAGTATTTTTAGAGCAAAAATATCGGATACTATCAACCCTAAAGAGCCAGGCGCGAGTAATATAAAGGAATAAAATAATGCTGTTTTTTTATGACCCGATAGAACCGTCGCAGAGCCACCAGCCATTGAACCAACAGCAATAATAGAGGTGGTTAGTTCAATGCCATCATTATTTATCGTCATATAAACTAAATATATCGACCACATTATAGCCGTAGGGTTCACACCTAAAATAAAGCGATTAACGGCTTTCTGGCCGTCGAATTTAGTGTGATGTAATTTAGTTTTCCACCAGATTACATCTATCATTCTAACGGTAAGCAGAAAACTCATGCCGCACCACCAGACTAACTGAAATGACGAAGTTTCAGGGTTCTTAAAAGCAAATGCCAAAAAACTAGAGGTGATAGCGCTGATGGTTATACCTGCAACTGCATTGCCGTAGAGCAATGTTGCAGCATCACGTTGCATAGATTCGTTTAATTCTGGTGTAATGCTAGTCAAGAAGCACCTCTATATTTTTTAATACGTTGTTAATTTTATTTTTGAACGTAATTTATGTTAACTATTTAAGACCATGCTTCGTATATTCACCTTTTACTGTTAACTTAACAGTTATAGGAGAATTTGTGGTGTTTTTCCAATACCAGCCATGTGATCCCGCAAAAGGAGTGGTAAAACTTCCTTTCATATTATGGGCCGTTGCAATCGCATAGCTTTCAAAATAACCGCTAGTATCGCCTGTAGGCTCACCATGTAAATCAAAATATAATGAGGTGCCATCCGTAGTCCATTCATAAGTAAGCTTTTGATATTGTTCCATTGTAAATTTGTATTCTACACCTCGCCCGGCAGGTACTATTACTGTAGTAGTTTCGGTAGAGTCTTCTAACTTTTTAGCTGTCTCTGGTGATGAAAGTGAAGTCGATATTTCTGTATTTTCTTCATTAAAAACAGTTAGCCCGAGTTTTTTTCCTATACCTGTAGGGTCAATATTATATTCTGCAGGTAAAATCACGAAAACTAGTATGACTACAGCGAACACTAAACTGTATATTGAGTACATAAATAGGGCACTTTTCCCTAACGAAATATTTTCAGGTGTCGTTTTAGACATTGTTTTATCTCTTTAATCATTAAATTGATGCAATTAGTAAATGCGATAATCTAATTGGTATTAGCTAATAAAATAGCCGGTTAATTGAAAGCCTATCAACATAAATCCTGTGCTCATTAATAAACTATTTGTGATAGTTGCAAATTGTGAAAAACTGTTGTGTTTACGCCAAAAGTTAATGATTAATATAATAATGGCTAATGCAGTAAATTGCCCCAGTTCAACTCCAACATTAAAGGCAATCAAATTAGTGACTAATCCATTATTTGCTAATTGAAGCTCTTGTAACTTAGTTGCTAATCCAAAGCCGTGAAAAAGACCGAAGATCAATACCGCTAGTTTGGTATTGGGAGACTTACCAAAGAAGTGATTAAAACCACCTAAATTATCAAAGCCCTTATACACAACAGAAAAACCAATAATAGCATCGATTAAATAAGCGTTAATTTGAATATCACTGAGCACACCAAATAATAAGGTTAAGCTATGCCCTAATGTAAACATACTGACATACAATAAAATATCACGACTTTTATACAAAAAAAACAGCACACCGACTAAGAATAATAAATGGTCGTATCCTGTTATCATATGCTTAGCACCAATATACAAAAATGGAATGATTTGTACGCCAGAGTTTTGCTCCAAAAACCGTCGAGTATCATCATCAACACCATGAGCTATGGCGTTGGTTGGTAACCATATGGCAAGTATGACAATAAAACTCAACCAACCATATCTTTTTAACATATTGACCATTAACGGCTTCCTTTGAAAACTTGTTTTAGTGGATACTCCTGTATGATTGTTAAACGTATGATTGTTAAACGTATGATTGTTAAACGTATGATTTATTCATCGTTTGATAACATTAAAACTATAACGTTAATTTATGAGGTTAAATTTCTTTATTTGCTTTGGCAACACGGATTGATGCCTTAATAATCTTAATTTCTTCTTTTGTTCTGCCTCTTCTACTACCTAATGTTTGTATTTTAGCTAAACTATCATCTAATCCTTTGACTACTTTACCAAAAATAGTATGTTTATCATCTAGAAAAGGGGTAGGTATAAAAGTAATAAAAAATTGACTGCCATCAGTACCTGGACCAGAGTTAGCCATACTTAAAATACCTGGTTCGCTATGACTTCTCTCATTAGTAAACTCACCTTCATATTTATAGCCAGGGTTACCCGTTCCATTACCCAGCGGATCACCACCTTGCGCCATAAAACCAGGAATGACACGGTGAAAAATCAGATCATCATAAAAACCAAGTTTAGTTAAGTAAATCGTACTCGAAACATGCATAGGTGCAGTATCTGGAAATAATTTAATGGTGAGGTTACCCTGGTTTGTTTCAAGTTCCCAAAAATAATCTTTTTCAGGGGTAAAGGTAAGTAAAGGAGGTTTGTTTAAATTAGTTTTCCAGCTTGCGTCTGATTTATCTACTTTTTTGATCACTTCATTTATTTTTTTTATTGCTGGATCAGGGCCGCAACAAGCGGTTAACGTTAATATTAAACAAAGGCTAGTAATGATGTTTTTAGTCATATTCATATAAAACTCTTATTTCTGCTTGATGAAGAAGGTAAATTGTACAAGCGCTCATTATTACCTTAATTTATATTTTTATCTATTATGATCTTACTGTGAATATTAAGCAGTGAATAAAATGATGTGATAGAAAGCTCAATTTTTATTAATGAGCTATTGGACTAAAGGCTGAAATATTATAACCTATATCTTTAAAATATAGCTTGAAACTGGATTTCTATGAAACTGATTACATTAGCAGCTGTTGCTGCTATCACATTTACCACATCTGCTTTTGGTAATGAAAGTATTATCCCCGTATCACAAGAGATTAAAGATACCACTGCTAATCTTCGTGATAAAGCCATAAAAGATGATAGTGCTTATGAAATATTAAAGTCACTTACCACTGAAGTAGGGGCGCGCCATCCTGGAACTCCAGGTGAAAAAGCAGGGATTGAATGGGGTGTTAATAAACTAAAAACTTTAGGGTTTGATAAAGTTTATACCGAAGATGTGAAAATGAATGGCTGGCTTCGTGGCACTGAAACGGCGGAAATTTTACTACCTTCTTATCAAAAAATGGTTATAACAACACTTGGCCGTTCAAAATCAACACCTAAAGGTGGATTAGAAGCTGAGATTGTACATTTTAAAAGTTATGCTGATCTTGAAAAAGCAACCGATGGTAGTTTAAAAGGTAAAATAGCTTTTATCAGCAAACGTATGGAGAAGTTTAAAGACGGAGCTGGTTACGGTCCAGCGGTTATTGCTCGCTCTAAAGGTCATGAACTTGCAGCCCAAAAAGGTGCTGAAGCTTTATTAATTCGCTCTATCGGTACCGATGACCATCGTAATCCTCATACCGGCTCTACTAACGTAGCTATGGGTTACACCGCAGTACCGGCTATTGCTTTATCAAACCCGGATGCTGATCAATTAATACGTTTAATGAATTATGGTCACACCCCTAAAATTCGTTTGAACGTTCAAACTCAGGATCTTGGTCCTATTGTGACTAAAAATGTTATCGGTGAAATTACGGGGCGAGAATTTCCTGATGAAGTTGTAGTCATTGGTGGTCATCTAGATAGCTGGGACCTAGGTACTGGTGCTGTTGATGACGGGGCGGGAGTTGCTATTGCTATGGCGACAGCTGCTTTGATAAAAAATAATACCAAGGAGCGTCCTCGTCGTACTATTCGTGTAATCCTTTGGGGGGCAGAAGAGCTTGGATTAATTGGTGCGCGTGCTTACGCTAAAGCGAGACAAGAAGATGGCACTATTGCTAAGCATGTGATTGGTTCTGAATCTGATTTTGGTGCCGGCCCTATCTATGGACTTCAGTCGTCTAGTAATGTTTCTGATAACGCATTACATGTAATTGATACTATGGCTAGTTTAATGGGTACTTTAGGTGTTAGTCGTCGTAGCGGCGATACCACTGGTGGCCCAGATATGATTCCATTGTCTAAGCTCGGTGTACCTGCATTAAAACTAATGCAAGACGGCACTGATTATTTTGATTTGCATCACACGCCTGATGATACTTTTGATAAAGTGAATCCTGAACATATGCGTCAAAATGTAGCGGCTTGGACAGTATTTACTTATATCGCTGCTGAATGGCCAGGATCTTTTAAGTAAATATTTTATAAGTTAATTTTTATAGGTTAACTCTCATAAGTTAGCTTTCATAAATTAAGATGAGAAATCCTCGTTATTGCTGACGGGGATTTTTTTTGTAGTTAAGCAAGGTAATAGATATTAATGCTTGTTAATCAAAGCCAATTAAAAGATCAATATAACGATAAAGGTTATTTTGTTATTCGAAATTACTTTAGTGATATTGAAATTTCGCAACTAAGAGAAACCATTTTAACGTTTCATGAATTGTGGAAAAAAGACAACGAAACATTCTATCAAGAAGAGGCGTTTAACTCTTCGTTAATTACCGGTAGTCAATATTTATCATTTGACGATAGGATATTACTGTTTAATTTTATTAGCTCACCTAAAGTTATGGCAGTTGTGGAATCGTTGATTCCTATTAGTCCTGCATTTATGAATACTCAATTGTTTTTCAATCCGGTCAATCCCGCACAAAAAGACTTCTGGCATAGAGATTGTCAGTATGATCATGATATTGAAGGACAGAAAATAGCTATTAACAATACCCAAGTAGTACACCTTAGAGTGCCTTTGTTTGATGAATTAGGTATTGAGCTTGTTCCTGAAACGCATAGACGATGGGATAATGATGAAGAGTTTAATGTTCGACAAGAAGAGCAAGGGAAAGTCAGTAGCGATGAACTTTCATTAGGTAAAAAAATTAAACTAGCTGCTGGCGATTTATTAGTTTTTTCTGCCGATATGATACATCGTGGTCTATATGGTATGGATAGGTTAGCCTTAGATATTCTCGTATTTGATCCTGATAGCGACTTTGCGGATTATGTTGATGAAGATTGTTTACCTGATCCGGCCATGATGGAAAAGATTAATGATGCTAGGCTATTTCAAACGACTATCGATTTAAAGTCGCAGTTATTAGTAAAATAGAGCTACTAATAATTTAAATAACTGTTATCAAAGCCATTAGTAGGTGGGGCCTTACCTAATAGGGCTAATAGCCGTTACTTCTGTATTAGCCAACTATTATTATGAAGTGGTTTATTATTAAACAAAACCTTAGCTAAAGGTCTTATTGTTTAGCTAGTTTGCTTTTGTTAGAGTCCGCCGCTTAATTCCAAATTGAAAATGAACGGTAATTATTTCCTCGTTCCTTTTCGTTCAGTTCTATATTCAAATACACAAAGAGAAACGTACTTTATGATCATCTTTTTTATCTGTCTTACTATTCTAATATTGGGCTACAAGTTTTATAGTCCTTTTGTAGAAAAGCAAGCTGGCTTGGACTCAACCATTGATACACCACAAAAACGCTTTAGTGAAGGTGTTGACTATGTTGCTATTCATCCGGTACGTGCTTTTTTAATTCAATTTCTAAATATCGCTGGAGTTGGCCCCATTTTTGGTCCAATACTCGGGGCTTTATATGGTCCTGTTGCCTTAGTATGGATTGTCTTAGGTAATGTATTAGGTGGGGCGGTACACGATTTTTTCTCAGGCGTTATGAGTATAAAAGAAGATGGTAAAAGTTTACCTGAGATAGCCGGAAAATATTATAACGTGGTGTTTAAAGGCTTTATGCTGTTATTTACTGCCATGTTACTATTTTTTGTTGGCGTAGTCTTTATTATGAGCCCGGCAGGTTTACTGAGTAATTTAGATTTTTTTGAGGGCACTATTTTAGCCAATAATACTTTTTGGGTATTAACTATTTTAGCGTATTACTTTTTTGCAACCTTATTACCTATTGATAAAATAATTACTAAATTTTATCCATTTTTTGGATTATTAATGATTGTAATGACAACATGTGTTGCTATCGCATTATTAATTAACGCGCCGCACTTACCGGTAGCTGGTGACTTTTTAGCATACTTTGAAGCTGATCATGCTCATGACTTTTTAGAGCCAAATCCGGATGGTTTACCTACTTGGCCATTGCTGTTTATTACCATTACTTGCGGTGCTATTAGTGGCTTTCATTCTACTCAAGCGCCAATTATTGCTCGCTGTTTGACGAACGAAAAGCACGTTCGTCCAGTTTATTATGGTGCAATGGTATGTGAAGGTATAGTTGGTTGTGTATGGGCTTTAGCCGGTATTGCTGCATTTCCAGAAGGTTATGCAGGTTTGAAAGTATTACTTGATCAAGGTGGCCCAGGCTTGGTTGTTAATCATGTAGCGAACAGCTACCTTGGTGTGTTTGGTGGTATTATGGCAATAGTTGCTGTAGCTGTTTTCCCTATTACTTCTGGTGATACGGCATTCCGTTCATTACGTTTAACGGTTGTTGATGCTTTTAATATTCCACAAAGTTTACGTAACAGATTATTGCTTGCTGTGCCTATTTTAACAATTGCCTACTTTATGACTAAGCTAGACTTTTCGCTTATTTGGCGTTATTTTGCCTTCTCAAATATGCTGCTTTCTACCAGTGTTTTGTGGCTTGCAACCAAATATTTATTCGACCGTGGCACATTCCATTGGATTGCTAGTATACCAGCAGTAATCGCAACAGCAGTGACCTTGTCGTATATTATGACAGCGTCAATAGGTTTCAACATATCAAGTGATTTTGGTAAGCCAATTGGGGCTGTTACCGCTATTATTGTTTTAATTGGACTTGCTATAGTGCATGCAACTAAGTTTAAAAAAAGAGTTGAAGTTTAGTTAGCCTAAAATTTAACTTTAGCCCTAACTTAGCTTAGCACTGAGATTAGCTTAGCAATAAAATACTAAAGCCGTTGTAGTTGTATCGTCAATTACAGCGGCTTTTTTATATCCTATTATTTCTCACCTATCATCCATCATTTGGCTGTATTGAATATGATGGAAACGTTAAAAACAGTTGTGTTTTTATCAACACATAGTTGCCAATATAAGTATTAGCTAAGGTGGTAAGTGATGTACATAAGGTAATTAAGTATAGGCAAGTTTTCTTCATGATTGATTCTTCTCGTGTTTAAAAGATAGCGCAATTAAACCATAAAGAATGTGAAGAAAATGTGAGGAAAAATAACTTTTTATATTGATATAACTAAATAAGGTAACACTTATTAGTTATAAGCTTTACTTGTTACTCAAATAAGGATTGTCTTTTATCCTCAAAAGCGTATAATACGCGAGCTTTTCTGTCGCCTATAGACAGGAAGTGTCTGGAAAATCCGTTTTAACACTAAAATATAAGAGGGCGATATGGTTACCATTCGTTTAGCTCGTGGTGGCGCTAAAAAGCGTCCATTCTATCAGGTTGTTGTTGCAGATAGCCGTAACTCTCGCGATGGTCGTTTCATCGAGAAAGTTGGTTTCTTCAACCCAACAGCACAAGGTCAAGCTGAAAAATTACGCTTAGACCTAGACCGTATCAACCATTGGGTTGGTCAAGGTGCTGGTTTATCTGATCGTGTGGCTAAGTTAGTTAAAGATGCTCAAGTAGCAGCTTAATAGCAAACTTAGTAGGCAATAGTAGAAATTAGTGAGTTGTTATGAGTACACAAGATCAAATTACCTTAGGTAAAGTAGGCGCTGTTTACGGTATCAAAGGTTGGTTGAGAATTCATTCATTCACAGATGAAAGCGATGCCATACTTGACTATTTTCCTTGGTCATTAAAATTAGGAAATAATACGCGAACAGTAGATATTACTGATTGGCGCAAGCACAACAAAGGCTTAGTCGTAAAAGTTGCTGGTATTGATGACAGAGATGATGCGCAAGCATTGGTCGGTTCTGAGATATTAATCAATGAGAGTTCATTGCCAGAATTATCGCAAGGTGATTATTACTGGCGTGACTTAATCGGCATGTCTGTTGTTACTACTCAAGGTTACGATCTTGGTGTGGTATCTGACATGTTGGAAACTGGCGCTAATGATGTACTGGTTGTGAAAGCGAACCTTAACGATGGCTTTAGTAAAAAAGAGCGGTTAATCCCTTATCTTTTTGAACAAGTAGTTGAATCGGTAAGCATTGAAAATAAACAAATTTGTGTTGACTGGGACCCAGGTTTCTAGCTTGTGACTAGTGTTGATTCTTCATTGAAGAAAAGCAAAATGTGGATAGGGGTGATAAGCCTTTTTCCCGAAATGTTTGACGCTATCACTGAGTATGGGGTGACAGGCCGAGCGATACGTGGTGGGTTAATTGAGTTTCATAAATGGAACCCAAGAGACTTTACCCATGATCGACATCGTACCGTTGATGATCGTCCTTATGGCGGTGGTCCAGGTATGTTGATGATGGTACAACCACTACGTGATGCTATTAATTTTGCGCGTAAAGCAGCAGAAGAAAATGGTAGAAAAGCGAAGGTTATTTATTTGTCGCCGCAGGGACGAAAACTGGACCAAGCAGGTGTAAGTGAATTAGCACAAGATGACTGCCTGATATTTATAGCAGGTCGTTATGAAGGCATAGACGAGCGATTATTAGCGTCAGATATTGACGAAGAATGGTCGGTTGGCGATTACATTTTAAGTGGTGGGGAACTGCCTGCGATGAATGTAATTGATGCTGTAGCACGATTAGTGCCTGGTGTATTGGGACATAAAGAATCAGCAGAGCAGGACTCCTTCTCTAACGGTTTATTAGATTGTCCTCATTATACTAGGCCAGAAGTACTGACTACCGCTTCGGGGGATGAAATGTCAGTACCAAAAGTTTTGTTAAGTGGTAATCATGAACACATACGCTTATGGCGCCAAGAACAGTCTCTATTGAGAACATGGACCAGAAGACCAGAATTATTAACTAACCTAGCTCTGACAGATGAGCAGGATAAAATGTTAGTTTCTATTAAGAAACGCATAAGTTCCACTTAGACTGTGCATACTAGGAAGAAGGTATTATGAGTAAAATTATTGAAATGCTCGAACAAGAGCAATTAAAAAAAGACCTACCAGATTACGCTCCAGGCGATACTGTTGTAGTTCAAGTAAAAGTTACTGAAGGTGATAAATCACGTCTTCAAGCATTTGAAGGTGTTGTTATTGCTGTTAAAAACCGTGGCTTACATTCTGCGTTCACTGTTCGTAAAATCTCGAACGGTGTTGGTGTAGAGCGTGTATTCCAGACACATAGCCCAATTGTTGATTCAATTGAAGTGAAACGTCGCGGTGACGTTCGTCAAGCGAAACTTTACTATCTTCGTGAACGTTCAGGTAAATCTGCACGTATCAAAGAGAAATTGGCTAAGAAGTAGCTTTTTAAAAGTTAAGCTTCAAGCTACTTTCCTTGTAAAGAAAGTTGATGAAAAAAGGGTGAATATTAAATTATTCACCCTTTTTTTATTGTAAATTATCAAGAGACACTTATATATTTGATAAAGCCTTTCAGAGTCATTTTTATACCAGTTTCATTAATTAAGTGAACAACTAGTTATTAAATAAATAACGATGTAGTTGGTGATTTTAACAAGTAGAAATGATCACATAGTTAGTGAGGTTGGTATTATCTGTTTTTAAATCGGCTTTATAAAAATCACGTATTGTTAACAGTATTATGAAGTAATCTTTATTGCTAATTAATTAGAACTCTATCAAGCTGCTTAATATTTGATCGTTTTATTTCTCTATATATGTCAATATGGTGATTCATTTACTAGGAAAATAACAATGAAAAAATTAGTGCTAACTTTTATCGTTTCACTTGTTGTATTGATGGGGTGTCAATACAACAAGGATTTAAAAAGTATGGAGCAGGTCACTATGTCAGCTATTGCGCTTACTTCTACAAATTGGACGTTAGGAGAGCTTAATGGCGTGAAAGAAAATACAACGCAAAATGAAATGCCAGTAAAAAGTATGACTCTGCATGTTAACGATAATAGTGTAACTGGTTTTTCTGGGTGTAATCGTTTTTTTGGACGCTTTGTTGCTGAAGATTTGGTTAATGGGCTTGGTAAACTAAAATTTAATAACATAGCCTCAACAAAAATGGCTTGCATGAATGTTGAAATAAATGAACAAACCTACTTTAATGTTTTAAATGATACTGTTTTTTATCAACTTGATGATAACTCATTAATATTGCTTAATGAGGCGTTAACCGTATTAGCTGTATTTGAAAATAAAAAATAAAAAATAAAAAATAAATATCATGTTTAATTTTTTGTTGACGTAAATATAAAAGAGGGAGTTTTATGAAAAAATTGTCAAAAATAATAAGTGCTTGTATTGCTGTTTTATTGAGTTTTAATTTATTCGCCACAAGTTTACAAGTTGGTGAGCAAGCGCCAAATTTTAGATTACAAGCTACTACAGGGGGATACTTTCAACTCAGCGATTATCAAGGTAAACAAGCGGTGGTTTTAGCTTGGTACCCAATGGCGAATACTCGTGGGTGTACAATTGAATGTAAATCTTTAGTAGAACAAGGCCATCTCATTAGAGAATACGATGTGCGCTATGTTATGGCTAGTGTTGATCCATTAAATGATAATTTAGACTTTGCTAAGAAAACTTCGGCAGACTTCCCTATGTTAAGCGATCCAACAAAAGCAACGGCTAAAGCGTATGATGTACTTAATGTTTTTAAAGTAGCAAGCCGAGTGACCTTCTATATATCTAAAGAAGGAAAAATATTAAAAATAGATGAAAATGTTAAGCCTGCTACTGCTGCAGAAGATATTGCTAAGTCTTTAAAAGCGCTAAATGTTACGTTACTACCTTCAGATTAAAAATATTTTACTGTTTTTTGAACACTAGTAGACGATTATTCGCTGGCATCGTATGATCGTCTACTAAGTTAAGGCCTGCTGAGCTGGCTAACGCTAATATTGCTTCAATATCTCTTATACCACTATTTTTATCTCTTTCTTTTAACCATAAATCAAAGTTAGCATTACTTTCGCTAGTAAACTTTCCTTGGTAATTAAATGGACCATAGATACAAACATTAGCGCCAGATTTTAAATTATTAGCAATACCTTCAAAAAACTTAACGACAAGTGCCCAGCTTATTATATGTAATGTATTTGCTGTGTAAATTGCATCTATAGTTGTATCACTTATTGGCCAATTTTCATTTAAATCAATCACGATAGGCTTTAATACATTCGTTAATGCTGCTTCATCTAACCATGAGTGAATACCTGGATGATTAACAGGTAAGTCACTGGTTTGCCAGGTTAAATGTGGTAGATGCTGTCCAAAGTAAGTAGCATGTTGTCCAGTACCAGAGCCAATCTCTAAAACATGCGTATTATTTGAAAGTACATTTGTTAAAATAGCTAAAATAGGCTGTTTATTGTTTTCGGATGCTTGTGAAAAAGGTTTATTCATTGTATTTTTAACTCATTAATTTGATTTTCTAAAGGGTAGCATCTGCTGACATTGCTTTTGGTAAGTTAGCATATGCGATCGCTCTTGTTGACAAAAGTTTTTAATTATCTCTTTAAAAGCAGGATGTTTTATCCAGTGATAAGAGTATGTTAACACTGGCTCGAAGCCTCTTTGTATTTTGTGCTCGCCTTGCGTGCCCGGATTGAACATTTGTAGGTTATGTTTGAGACAAAACTCGATACCTTGATAGTAACAGAGCTCAAAATGCAAATTATTAATTTGTTTAGTGCAGCCCCAATACCTTCCATATAATTGATAATCATCATAAAAGAATAACGCACAAGCAATATCTTCTTGTTCATGGCTAGCAATAACTAGTAACACATTATCGGATTTTTTAGATATTACTTGCTTAAAAAACTCAATGTTTAAGTGAGGCTGGTGGCCACGCTTTAAATAAGTAAGTTGATAAGTTAAATAAAAAAAATCGAGATCTTTTGATGTAATTTCATTTTTTTTTAGTAAACGTATATCAATACCTTGCTCAATAATAGACAACCTTTCTTTACGTGTATTCTTTCTTTTACGTGAAGAGAATGTATTGATAAAATCATCAAAAGTCTTGTAATCTCGGTTAAACCAATGAAATTGTACCGTATTACGTTGGTAAACATCGTCTGGTAATTCTGTTGTTACTTTATCGCAGTATAAAATGTGCCAGCTATTAATGTCTTCTTCGTGGCAATGCTCTATTAATGGCGTAAAGAAATCGCTTATTTGGTGAGTTGAAGTAAGTAACTTATCGCTAGTAACAGGGGTAAAAGGAATTGTCGCTACCAGTTTAGGATAGTAATCTAGGTTATAACGTTTAAAAGCTTCAGCCCAATCCCAATCAAAAACGTATTCACCCCAAGAGTGGTTTTTTAAATACATTGGCATAATAGCAGCTAGATCATTGCTCGTTGTTGAAACTAAATGATGAGGTTGCCAACCTTGTGTGCTATTAACACATTGACTTTCTTCAAGTGCATTAAAAAAATCATAATCAAGAAAAGGGCAAGATGAACTATTTAATTTTTGCCAATGTTCTGGGCTGATTTTATTTATATTATTAATAAAGTTTATTTTCATCTTACCATTGTACAGCTGACTAATTTTTAGTTGCTAGTTATTTATATAACTATTTTGTGAATGAATATGTATTTATTGTCATTTTTAGTATAAGTAAATTGAAAAAAGTATAAATTATTGCAGTAATATCAGTTGTTTAAAGTATATTATGTGCATCTTAGGTTTTCTTTACGAATATTGCTTGAGACTAACCTTTATAATTATTGAATAATCCCTTTTATATTGCTTTGGCAATACATAAGCTTCAGCTATTTACTTTATCTCTTTCACTACCTTTTTTTATTGGTTTTCTATTGACGATATATTTACATTCATGAAGTCTCTTATATGGCCTTTATTATTAGTTTAGATAGATATTTAAAGATGTGTATATTAATAAAGCTTACACTTCTTTTATTTTTATTATTGTTTTTATGTTTAATTATGGGTAAAGTGTAAGCAAATGAAATACAATAATGAAGGTTAGAACAGTTAATGAAAGATTTAAAACGTCGTGATTTTCTCAAAACTGCAGCACAATCTGTTGCTATTTTAGGCTCTACTGCAGTTATTTCTGCCTGTGCGGCAGACGCGAGTCAATTATCATCACCAAAAGCACAAGGTAAATCTGTAATAGGTTTAGTTACGCCTAAAATGGATGTTGTTCGAGTTGGTTTTATTGGTATTGGTCAACGAGGTGCTGGCCACGTTAAACATTATTGTCATTTAGATGGTGTTGAAATTAAAGCTATCTGTGATACCGATCCTATTGTCATTGGTCCTTCTGTTGATTACGTAACTCAACAAGGTTTTAAAGCACCTGATGTTTATACTGGATCTAAGTATAGCTACCGCGAACTACTTGCTCGAAATGATATTGATATTGTTATTATTTCAACACCATGGGAATGGCACACACCTATGTCTGTTGAAACGATGGAAAGCGGTAAGCATGCTTTTGTTGAAGTACCTGCAGCAACCAGTTTAGAAGAATGTTGGCAATTAGTTAATACCGCCGAGCGTACACAAAAAAACTGTATGATGATGGAAAATGTTAACTATGGCCGAGAAGAGCTGATGGTCTTGAACATGGTTCGCCAAGGTGTTTTTGGCGATTTACTCCATGGTGAAGCAGCCTATATTCACGATCTACGTTGGCAAATGAAAGAAATAGATCGCAAAACAGGAGCTTGGCGTACACTTTGGCATACAACTCATAATGGTAATTTGTACCCAACACACGGTTTAGGTCCTGTATCTCAATATATGAATATTAATCGTGGTGATAGGTTTGATTATGTTACTTCTGTTAGCTCTCCTGCACTTGGTCGTGCTGCTTATGCCCAACGAGAATTTCCAAAAGATCATGCGCGTAATAAATTAAATTTTATTGCTGGGGACATGAACACCAGCATCATAAAAACAGTAAAAGGCCGTACTATCATGGTACAGCACGATACAACAAGTCCTCGTCCTTATACACGTCATAATTTAATTCAAGGTACCAATGGTACTTTTGGTGGTTTCCCTGATCGTATTGCCTTAGAAAAGCCGCCTGAAGCTATTGCCGCTATTTATGAAAAAGAATATCAAGACAATTTAACTAAATGGAAAGCTGGAGGTAAAAAAGGCGAAGAGCCGGCTAAAGCAAGCTTCCATCATTGGGATAAAGATATGAGTAAATGGTATGAGGCATATGAGCATCCTTTATATGTTCGTATGGGAGCGGAAGCTAAACGAAATGGTGGCCATGGCGGTATGGATTTCTTAATGATGTATCGTATTGTTTATTGTTTACGTAATGGTGAGCCTTTAGATCAAGATGTGTATGACGCAGCGGCATGGTCATCTATTTTTCCACAAAGCATGGCTTCTGTTGCCGATCGTAGCAACAGTAAAGATATACCTGATTTTACTCGTGGTATGTGGAAAGTAGCTAAACCGTTAGGTATTGTCAGCTAAATTATGACCTAATAGATATTTACGTGCTTTTACTTTTTATTGAAGGTGATCTCTTCGCTCTTTAATAGAAATAAAAGCACTTTTTTTAATGTACAAAAAAAGTAAATAAAACCAAATTGAAAGCAGTGTTAATCACCTTATTGATTACTTACCTTAAGAAAAGTTACCATTTGATTCACACTTAGTAAACTCACTTAATTTAGTGGTGGAAATAGCTATTTCCTACCCATTTTCAGGAAAATAAAACGATATTATGTCAGCTATAAACAACATAGCCTATGGTTTGGATATTGGAGGGACCAAAATTGAAATTGGACTTTTCGATCATGAAATGAAAATGATTGATAGTTGGCGAGTGCCAACGCCAACTGAAAATTATCATGAATTTCTTTATACAATTACAACATTGATTAATGAAGCAGATAAACGTACAGGTCAACAAGGTAGTATTGGTATTGGGATGCCTGGTATTATCGATAAAAATAAACGGGTTAAATCAGCGAACATCCGTTGTGCAACGGGTAAGTTAATTGTAGAAGATTTAGATAATATTTTAGGACGAAATGTCGCTGTTGCTAATGATTGTCGATTATTTGCATTGTCAGAAAGTAATCAAGGAGCAGGTCGTAATTTGCCTATTGTTTATGGGGCAATTATTGGCACTGGTGCTGGAGGCGGTTTATGCATCGATGGTGAGTTGTATAAAAGTACAAATAATACTGCTGGTGAGTATGGACATTTACCGGCATCAGGTGCTTTGTTAAATAAATATAATATAAAACCACGACAATGTGGTTGTGGCTTAATTGGCTGCAGTGAAACTTATATTGCAGGCCCAGGGTTAGGTTGGTTGTATCAACATTTTGGTAGCGATAGTAATAGCACGACTCAGTTTGTCACTGATTTACGTGATAATAATCCAATAGCGATTAAAACATTTGATTGTTATATGGAGTTTTTAGGTTCAGCATTCAGCACGTTAGTTTTATCTTATGATCCAGATATGATCGTTGTTGGCGGTGGTTTGTCTAAAATCGATGAAATCATTGAGGGGCTTCCAGCTGCGATTAATAAACATTTATTTACAGGGATCGAATCTCCTATTATTTCACGCGCTGTTTTTGGCGATTCTAGTGGTGTACGTGGTGCTGCTATTTTAGGAAAAAACCATGAGTTTGAAAAATAAGCATTATGACACTTGTCGCTGTTTTATCGACCCTATTAATTAATATTTTATTGAAGGTATTGAAATGACTAATAAACGTTTACATGTAGAAAAATATTTTGATGGTGAAAATTTTATTGAAAATAAAGTCTTTACACTTTCAAAAGGAAAAATTGTAGCAATTGATAACGACATATCAAAAAGTGATGAGGTCCTGTCGGGTCTGGTGGTTCCTGGTTTCATTGACTTGCAGGTTAATGGTGGGGGAGGCGTTTTATTGAATAGCACGCCAACAGCCGCTGGCATTGAAAAAATAATGCAGGCTCATATAAAGTTTGGCACAACAGCAATGTTACCGACATTAATTACTGACAAAGTATCGGTAATGCAGCAAGCAGCAGATGCTATTGCTGAAGCTATTAATAATAATGTGATGGGAATTATCGGTATACACTTTGAAGGTCCGCATTTGTCAGTTACTAAAAAAGGTGCTCACAGTGAGGAATATATTAGAAAAATCACTGATGAAGAATGGCAAGTATTGAGCCGTAAAGACATAGGGCAAATATTAGTCACTTTAGCTCCTGAAAATGTTTCCGTTGAAGATATTAAACGTATGGTTGATATGGGAATTAAAGTTTGTCTGGGTCATACTAATGCTGACTTTGAAACTGCGCAAAAAGCCATTGATGCTGGTGCTGACGGTTTTACTCACTTATTTAATGCTATGTCTCCATTACAAGGAAGAGAGCCAGGAGTCGTGGGCTCTGCACTGCTTAATGATAAGGCCAGTTGTGGCTTAATCGTCGATGGTCATCATGTTGATTTTGCATCATGTCTATTAGCTATTAAAACGAAACCTCAAGGTAAACTATTTCTTGTTACTGATGCTATGCCCCCTCTAGGTACCGATGATAAAGAGTTTATGTTATTTGACCGGAAAGTTATTCTTGACGGAGGTAAGTTAACTTCACCAACTGGTGGGCTTGCGGGTTCAGTTTTAGATATGGCTACTGCGATAAAAAACACTCATCAAATTCTTAATATAGAGTTAGGTGAAGCAATTAATATGGCTACCGCTTACCCTGCAAATTATGTAAATCAACAATCTATCAGAGGTCGATTATTTGAAGGTTGTCAGGCTGATTTTGTTGTTTTGAGCAATTCTTTGTCAGTTGAACAAACATGGATTTCAGGCAAGCAAGTATACTAATTTAATTCGCTCATCTAGCACCAATCGGGTACTCATTAAGCTTACTAAAGCAAGAATGATTGGTGATCATGTTTAAGAAAGTAATTATTGAGCATGATGAAGCAACTTAAAAGCAATTAAGCACAACATATATAGTCCTTCTGTGCATTATTAATAGTAAGAACTGGCTTATTTTTCTAAAGATAATAAGCCAGTAACTCTGTTGGTAATTTCGAGATCAAGCCATTAAAACCGTGATGATGAGAATATTTTGTTTGAGATTTCCACCTTAATTTATCATTTATCATTTATCGTTTCGGCTATAAATTTTCTCAATAGCAATTAACAACATTTCACCATTGATTTAGTGTCCTTGTTTAACGTTCTAACGAAGTATTTAGTTACCTAGGAAGGTTTTGCATGTTTATATTATTTTTCATTTCTACGCACATACTGATGCATCTCCTTACTATTACTTTCTTATCTGTTTTTTTTGTTGTATTTTATTTCAAATGTTTTCACGGTCTTTCAAAGTGTTTTTTTTTGTGTAACAATGAAATTAATACAACTTGATAAGGTAAATCAATATGGATGCTACTAATCATTCAAATATACGACAAAGTGTTAGTGTGATACCAATGTTCATTATAGGAACGTTATTCTTTGTTTTTGGCTTTGTTACATGGTTAAACGGCTCTTTAATTCCGTTTTTAAAAATTGCTTGTGAGCTAAATCATATGGAGGCTTACTTTGTTACCATGGCTTTTTATATCGCTTACACCGTAATGGCATTACCCATGGCTTTTGTATTGAAGCGTACTGGTTATAAAAATGGCATGATGTTAGGTTTATTAGTGATGGCAATTGGTTCACTAATATTTATTCCTGCGGCTAATGAACGCATGTTTAGCATATTCTTATTCGGTTTGTTTATGTTGGGTACAGGACTAACTATTTTACAAACGGCAGCTAACCCTTACATTGTACTTTTAGGACCTGAAGAGTCGGCTGCGGTTAGAATTAGTATTATGGGTTTGCTAAATAAAGGTGCAGGGGTTGTTGCGCCGATTATTTTTACTGCCTTTATTCTAGGTAATATGGGACAGTTTGATGAAAACCAATTAGCAGCACTCAGTGATATTGAACGCAATATTCAATTAAATGAGCTTGCCCAACGATTAGCTGACCCTTATTTGATTATGGCAGCAACGCTTGTTGTCTTAGCTATTTTTATCAAACTATCACCTTTGCCTGCAATGAATTCGACAGAAAAAAAACAAGATGAAAAACAACACGATGATAATGATTCTATCTTTGCTTATCCGCAACTTATTTTAGGTGTAGTTACCTTATTTTTATATGTCGGTGTTGAAGTTATCGCTGGTGATACTATCGGTTTGTTTGGTCAAGAACTTGGTGTTGAAAATTTTGGTCAACTTACCTCATATACCATGGCATTTATGGTACTCGCTTACATTGTTGGTATGTTCAGTATTCCTCGATTTATAAAACAGGAAACAGCTCTAATGTTGTCGGCTGTATTAGGTTTGCTACTCACTTTTCTCATTATGATTACACCAAAAGATAGCGCAGTTGTTTGGTCTAGTTTAATTTTCTGGCAAGAAGTAGGCTATTTGCCTGATGTAGTTTTATATGTTGCTTTGCTCGGTTTTGCAAATGCATTAGTTTGGCCGGCAGTATGGCCAATGGCTTTAAGTGGTTTAGGTAAGCATATAGAAACAGGCTCAGCTCTATTAATTATGGGGATTTCGGGAGGAGCACTATTACCTTTGGCTTATGGTGCTTTAACTGAAGCGACGAGTAATTCCCAAAGTTCATATATGGTAATGCTGCCTTGTTATCTATTTATTTTATTTTATGCCGTGAAAGGGCATAAAGTTCGTCATTGGCATAAGCAATCTTTATAAAGTTGAGTTACTCATTGATAGTGATTGAAGTTGAGGTATGAAATGCAAACTGAAAATAAGTCAGTAGAGAGAATATTATCAATAGATATATTTCGTGGGTTAACAATGTTTTTGCTGCTTGGTGAGTTTGTTAATATATTCAATTACTTCACCCCTGAAGTTTTTGGCAATAGCCTCGTCACTGCAATTAATAGTCAATTTCACCACCATCCATGGCATGGCTTACGTTTCTGGGATCTTATTCAGCCTTACTTTATGTTTATTGTTGGTCTTTCTATGCCTTATGCGATCCAAAGCCGTATAAAGAAAGGAGATACAAGTCAGAGTATTGCAAGGCATACTCATCAGCGAGCGTTAACACTCGTTGTGATGGGGTGGGCATTGTACTGTATACCCTCGGGTGAAATTACCTTCTATTTTCAAAATGTGTTAGTACAAATTGGTGGAGCATATTCTATAGCTTATCTTGTTATAAATCGCTCGATTAGATTTCAAGTGCTTTTTTCTATAAGCCTTTTATTACTGACGGAAGCTTTATATCGCCTTTTTCCTGTTGAAGGATATAACCATGCCTTTGTGATGAATCAAAATTTTGGATCATGGCTAGATCAACTTTATGGCGGTGATTCTAATGGTGGTTGGGTGTCTTTTAATATGATACCTACTGCTGCCCATACTATTTGGGGAGTGGTCATTGGTAAGCTGTTGATGGCAGATAAACCTGCTACCAATAAGCTTATAAAGATGATTGTTATTGGAAGTGCGCTTGTAATAGTAGGGTATTTATTAGATCCAATTACGCCTATTATTAAACGAATAGCAACGTCTTCGTTCGTTATTGTAAGTGGCGGTTGGTCAATATTAACATTGGCTTTTTTATATTGGATTGTTGATATTAAAAAGTTTAACAAGCGATGGCCGTTGTTCTTTGGCGTTGTGAGTATGAATTCTATTTTTATTTATCTTTTTGCACATGTAGGTGGGGCTGATCTTATTGAGACTATACTGCATCCATTTACTTATGCATTATTTTCTTGGACAGGTCAGTTTACTACCAAGGTGCTTACGAGTGCATTAGTATGGGCTGTACTTTGGTGGATCTGTTACTGGATGTATATCAAAAGGTTATTTATCAAAATTTAAATACGGCTAAAAATAGAGTAGCAACGAGTTGTTAGTTTTATAAAGAGTGGTGAATATTAGCCGTCGATACTTCATGAAAATCCACTTTCGTAACTGCTGTTCGTGTTGTAAGGGTAACTAATTGCGTAAATCATGTTTTAATTTTTATTGTAAGGCAGAATAAGTTGTACCAAGTTCATGCGTCTATAGCAGAGCTGTATTTTCTGAACATAAAATGTATAACTGGAGTAGGGGTCTTATTACTGGCTTTGCTATTGATTTATTATTCTAAATTAATGGCAAAGCCATATCATTTCGTTAATTCAATTACCGCAAGTTTTCTGCTTCATTACTTAATCTATATCACATAATAATAGTCACTGACTTATTATTACGAATATTTATCTTTGGTTGCTTTCATTACCTTTCTTATTGTGCATATTCATGCTTGACAGTGGTTTCATTTTACTTCAGTATTGTTTTTGTAAGCTTTGATGTTGATTTCGTTTTGCTTCGGTGTTAGGGCGGAATTAACATTAAGTGAACTATAAAAAAAACATAATAGTAGGGAAGGTACACGTCATGAAAAATAAAAAAGAAAATCAATTTACTAAAACAACGCTGTCTATAGCTGTCGCAGCAATACTTGCGACAGCTAATGTTAGTGCACAAGAAACTGCAGATGAAGAATCTGAAGTTATTGTTGTTACCGGTGTAAGAAGTAGTTTAGCTGAATCACTGGCTAATAAAAAAGATGCAAATTCACTTGTTGATTCAATTGCTGCGGAAGAATTAGGTCGTTTTCCTGATGATAACGTAGCTGATTCTTTATCGCATATTCCAGGTATTACGGTTAGTAGAACAAGAGGTGGGGAAGCTCAATATGTTAATATTCGAGGTTTAGGCCCTGAGTTTACTATCGTTACTTTAAATAACCGTATTCTGGCAACAGATGATGGAGGCAGAAACTTTGCTTTTGATGTTATCCCATCTGAAATGATAAGTGGTGCCGATGTATGGAAGACAGTTCAAGGTAAGAACCTTGAAGGTAGTATTGGTGGCGCTGTTAACCTTAAGTCAGCACGACCGTTTACTAACCCAGGCATGCATGGTGCGGTATCTATTACTGGAGATTATAACGATTTTTCAGAAGAGATTGGTAAAAAATTTAATGGCGTGTTCAGTAATACCAACGATGATGAAACCTTTGGCTTTATTGTTGGCTTCAGTTCGTCTTCAGGCACAGAAAGATCTGATGATATGTTTGATAATTATATTTTCGGTGTTAACGATGGTATTGAATACGATGTTAATGAAGATGGTGTTATTACAGAAAATGAACAAAATTTGGTTATGCCAGGCTCCTATGGCATAGGTGCATATGAAACTGACTTTAAACGTAATGGTATTACTTCTACTCTACAATGGCGACCAACCGATCGTTTATCGTTAACAGCTGATATTTTAATTACAAAGTTAGAAGCTGATAAAACGGGTTTTGCTCAATCATTTTATATGGTTGATGAGAGTGAAGCACAAGATCGCTTATCTAATATCACATTAGATGGCAATGTAGTAACAGGGATGGATATTGCTGATGTAACCATGGAAGTCGTTACATTAGATGAGCATCGTACCGTAGATACTAGTATGTATGCGTTAAATGCAGAATACCTGTTAACAGATGAATTGACGATAAAAGCCGATGTATATCGTTCAAACTCCTCTCGTGATTCAGGTGGTAAAAATACATTCGTGGTAGCGGGTTCACCAGGGGCTCATTCAGGACGATATCAATTAAATGAAGGAGGACTACCTGATTATATTCCAAATTGGACAGAAGGTCGTACTTCTGATGATTTTGGTAATGACGACTTTTCTCCACATTGGGCTGCTCGTGACGGTAGTGACATTGAAGATACCGTAACTGGTTATACTATGGATGCTGAATGGGAACTCGATGGTGAGTACCTGACTAGTGTTGATTTTGGTGCAGCTTACACCAGCAGAAATAAAACTAACACAGCATATAATAACTATGAAACAGGTGCTTGTAACTATTGTGGTTATCCTTTCACATTTGGTGAGGTAGGGGCTGATGTAGTACGAGATTTTCCTTTTGATAATTTTTTTGAAGGTGACAGTGCTGATATACCACGCTCTTTCCCTATTTTTAGTATCCCTGATTATGCTGCTGGTTTAGCTGCATCTGACGGTCAAACGATTACTGATTATGCTGGTAACACACGAACCTTTGGTGAGAATGAATCTGCATTATGGGAGCCAGTAATTAATCCTGTAAATTCATATGATATTGAAGAAAACACAACCGCAGCTTACTTCCAAGCTAACTTTGAAGGCGAAGGTTGGTTTGGTAATGTTGGTGTTAGGTATATAAGTACTGATGTATCAGCGGGTTATTCATATAACGAAATATTATCTATTCAAATCGTAGATCCAAATGCAGCTAACCCTTCATGGGATGTTGAGTATTCAGATAGTGCAGCTCAATTAGCTAAAGGTGATTATAGTAAATTATTGCCAGCTGCCAACTTTGGTATCTACCTTCAAGAAGACTTACTGTTGAGGCTTGGTGCTGGGCAATCATTGTCTCGTCCAACACTGGATCAAATGGCTCCACTTACTACTGATAATGCGCAATCAGGTCTATTTACAATGGACATAAGTGGTAATGCTAATATAGAACCTGTTTTTGCTGATCAGTTTGATATCGCGATCGAGTGGTACTTTGCCGAAAATAGTTTATTGAGTGCATCAGCATTTAGAAAAGATTTAGATGGTTTTATTACATCAAATACGACCAATGTCACAATCGCAGGTGAATCTTTTACTGTTACACAGCCAATTAATGGTGATTCAGCAGAAGTGGAAGGGATTGAGATAGCAATACAAAAATTCTTCGAGAATGGTTTTGGTGTTACCGCAAGTTATGCGTACACTGATTCGAGTACTATTGTTAACGGTGAAAAAGCGGGTCCATTAACGGGTGTTGCTGATACGTCTTATTCATTATCATTAATTTATGAAAAAGACAAAATTAGTACACAAATTGCACTAGATTATACGGGTGATTATGTTGTTGACCCTTATAGTCCATTAGGTGATGATTATCAAACGACTGGAGAAGCCGTTTCTATGGTAACTGCATCGTTTAATTATAACCTAAGTGACAATGCTCAATTGTTCCTTGAAGGTAATAACCTGTTAAATGAGCAAAATCGCACTTTCCAAGGTCGTAGTGATTTACCAGGTTCAATTCAAATTTATGGCCGTACCATTAAATTTGGCGCTCGTTATACGTTTTAGTGGGCATAGCTTCAAAGCGAGATGTGCGCTTTGAAGCTAACCAACCTCAACTCAATTTTCAAGAATAAACTTATTAAAGCTTACATTAGTTGAACTGAGTTTAAATAAATTGAGTTGAGGTTAACTATTAATAGCGAAGTAAGTGGGGAACAACAAATGCCAAAAGCTATTAAAGATATAGTGATTCTTGGTGGCGGTGCCGCGGGGTGGATAAGTGCAGGGGTATTAGCAAATAAACTTAGTCCATCATCGACAAGTAACACTATAACGCTTATTGAATCAAAAGCGGTTGGCACCATAGGCGTAGGTGAAGGCACATGGCCAACTATGCGGGCAACCTTGAAGAAAATAGGGATAAGTGAAAACGATCTTATTACCCAATGTGATGCTACATTTAAGCAAGCTAGCAAATTTGTTTCTTGGACAAATAATTCAAACCAAGATTTCTATTACCACCCATTTAACACACCAAAAGCTTACCCCCACATTAATTTAGCTCCTTACTGGCAGTCAGAAAAGTGGAGTGAAAAATCATTTTCATCTACTGTAAGCTGTCAAGAGGCTGTATGTGAGCATGGACTCGCGCCAAAAACATTAAATACAGCCGAATACAAAGATATAGCCAATTATGGTTATCACCTCGATGCAAAAAAATTCTGTGCTTTGCTAAAAAAACACTGTACTGAAAATTTGAACGTTCGGTATATTCAAGATGATATGAAAGACGTTATTAAAGATAATACGGGTAATATTCAAAGTTTACTGTGTTATGAGTCAGGTGAAATTAAAGGTGATTTTTTTGTTGATTGTAGTGGTTTCAATAGCCTTTTACTGGGTAAAGCTATGGATGTTGATTTTGTAGATAAAAGTAATCAAATATTTTGTGATAGTGCCTTAGTGTTACAAAAACCTTATTCTGATCCAGATAGTCCTATTCCTTGTTATACGCAATCTACTGCTCAAGAAAGTGGTTGGATTTGGGATATCGGTTTATCTAATAGACGTGGTATTGGTTATGTATTTTCTAGCCACCATACAACGGACTCTATAGCAGAAAAAACGTTAAACCATTATTTAGGTGAGCAGTCTGAAAAATTAACACCAAGAAAAATTACGTTTAAAACCGGACACAGAGAAATTTTTTGGAAAAAAAATTGTGTTGCCATAGGTCTAGCTGCGGGCTTTATTGAGCCATTAGAAGCTTCAGCATTAATGTTTATTGAAACATCGGCAGCAATGTTAGCGGATCAATTTCCTGCAAATAATAATGCAATAAAAAATACGGCTCAACGTTTTAACAACGCATTTATTGAACGCTGGAACGGCGTGATCGACTTTATAAAATTACATTATGTATTAAGCAAAAGGGATGAACCTTTTTGGGTTGATAATCGTGCTCCGAACTCTATGTCAACATCACTTAAAAATCGCCTTGAAGCGTGGCAATATGAAGCCCCGTCTGACTATGATTTTCCAAGTCAATTTGACGTTTTTCGTGCAGCGAGTTATCAATATGTACTATATGGCATGGGCTTTCAAACTGATTTTACGAATAGTGGTCATTTGTATAATGAGACAAGTAGAGCAGATAAAGTGATAGCAATGAAAATGAAAGAACAATACAATTTATGTGCTAATTTACCTCAACATCGCGCATTGATTAACCGCATTAAGCAATATGGATTCTCAAGGATTTAAGATGAACACATCTATCGAAAAGTTAACTATTGAAGTACATGGTGATTTAAAAAAAATAAAAAACCATCACTTCCCTCATGTTCAATCTGAACAATTAGTACCGATTAATATGCATGAATTCCCTGCTGCAAGTAGTTGTTTTCCATTATTCTTTATAAAAAATAAAAATAATGGTCAATTGTTTTCTATTGCATTGTTTGGTTTGATACAAAATGAAAATTTGTATTATTCCCCCCAAGAGTGGCAAGCTTCTTATGTTCCTTTAGCGATGAGAACTTGGCCTTTTTCATTAGTTGTTACTGATCCAGAGAAAAAAAAGTGGCATGTAGCAGCAGATACAACAAGTGATTACTTAAGTGAAACCGAAGGCGATGCATTATTCACATTAGGTAAACCGAGCGAACTATTTAATACCATCACGAAAGAATTAGTGAGCAATTCACAACAAAAAGCAGCAACGGTGAGTTTTATTGACTTTCTTACGCAGCAAAACTTAATTAAAGCGATAAAATTTGAGTTTGCCTTTGCTACAGGTGAAAAACATCAGGCTGGAGGTATATATGCGATTAATGAAGATGTATTGAATAACCTTCAACCTGAACAAGTACAAGAGCTGTATAAAAGAGATTACTTTAAAGCTATTTATTGTATGTTAAGTTCGCAGCATAATTTATATGATTTAATTAAACGTTCACAGGCTAAAAACAGTGATAAATCCGTTGTGAGCTTAAATATTATTAGTGATTAATCGATATAACTCTTCTCATTCACGATAATAAGTTAGGCTATTTTTTATCGTGAATATATACTTACTACCATAGTTAATACTCTGCACATATAAAAACACCTCTTCTTTTAAATTAATTACTTCGTAAATGATTTAAATCAGGTAGATAAGTTATTATTCTACTTGTTTTTACTCACAATTTAACTTGTATTATTCTTTTAAGATGTTTTATAAACGAGTATCTTAGATAAATTAGACACATCCGGAAGACTGAATACTTCTTACTATTATATTAAAGTATAACCAAAACAATAGTTTTGAAATGTATCAAAATTATCGAACGTATAACCTTTTTACATCAATACTCGTATCTTTAATGAACTGTGTTTTAAAACGGGTATTAATTTGGTTGTTATAAGGATTAATAATTGATGAAAAGAATAAAGCCTATAGCTAGGGGGTAATAGAAAATAAAGTAAACTCGATTTTTATGCTTTTTTATCTATGTGTATCTGTAATAAATATAATTTACTGAAAATTATGTCTAAGTTTTGAACTTTTAATTACGAGGTTTTATCAATTCAGCAATTAGTTGCGGAACAGGTGTTTTATAATGACAAAAATTAAACGAGATTCTTCTGTAAAAAATGAATATCGGGCGCAGAGCTCGAAAAATACAGGAGTCTCTAGTACTTTTATCGAGAATATAGATTTTTTAAAGAATTTCTTAAAACGGTTTTTATCCAAAGATGAAGACATTGAAGATGTTACTCAAGAGGCTTATTTAAAAGCCGTTAACATTGAAAATAAAAGTAATATTAATAATCCTAAAGCTTATTTATTCAGAGTCGCTAAAAATGTAGCACTTAATGAACTAAATCGAAAATCTAGGCAGATGACAGTTTACATTGAAGATAGACTTGCCTCGATTCCTGTCGATGGTAAAGATACGCTTGAAGATGAGCTAGAAGCTCAGCAATCAGTGATGTTATATTATAAAGCTGCTAATGCATTACCAAGTAAATGTCGCCGGGTATTTTTATTACGTAAGGTTAATGGTATGAGTCATAAAGAAATAGCTGAACATCTTGGCATCACTATCAGTGCCGTTGAAAAACACTTACGTAATGGCACAAGGAGCTGCCGAGATTATATTCGTCAGGCTAATCAGCCTGATAATCAAACGGAACAAAGCTCAGTAAAGAAAGGGTCGCAAGCTAGGTGATATGATGAAAAATATTATAGAATTTCCCGATCGCGAAGTTATCGATGAAGAAGCATTAGTTTGGCTCGTTAGGTTAGACAGTGATAAACCTTTATGTGAACAAGAAGAGCTGGCACTAGAAGAATGGTTAGCACGAAGCCCTGCACATCGAAAAGCGCTTAAAAGTTTGAATGCTTTTTGGACGCATTCTAATGTTTTAAGCAAGCTGGCTAAACCTAAAAGTATTACACAACTTTGTAAAAATCGCCTGTTATCTTATATTGAACACTCTATTCGTTATAAAGCTCAGATTATGGCTATGATAGTCGTATTGAGTGTTGTCTTTAGTTATTGGTTTAGTTATCAAAATATTACCAACAGTAATGGGTTATATTCGACTGCTGTGGGCCAACAAGAAATGATTATGCTTGCAGATGGCTCGCGAATACAATTAAACACCAATAGTCAAATTCAAGTCAATTATAGTGATGAATTTCGTGATATTCGTTTGTTGCAAGGCGAAGTCCACTTTGAAGTAGCTAAAGATAAACAAAAGCCTTTTAGAGTGTATGCTGGTAATGGGCGTGTACAAGCAGTAGGTACAGCTTTTAATGTCTATATTAATAAAGGCGATGTTGATGTACTTGTTACTGAAGGAAGTGTCGAACTTGCCTCTATTCTACCTATCTCACTAAACCTTTCGCAAAGCAATAAGCACAATGATTTAAGCTATGATGACTTAAACCAAGCGCCTCCAACCATTGGTAGACCAGCAAAGAGAATGTCTGACAGTAATAGAGATAATGCTAGTGCTGTTAATGGCTTAGGGGTAGTAACAGCAGGAGAGGGGGTTACGATGAAAAAAGTTGATACAGTATCCTCTAGCGATGTTAGTGATTTATCAAATAAAAAGCCGTTAATTAAATTAGTACCCATTGGCGAAAATGATAAGAAAAGAAAGCAACTTGCATGGCGCAAAGGTTTATTAATATTTTCTGGGGAGTCACTTGAAGAAGTTATAGAAGAAATTAGCCGTTACATTCCAGTCTCAATTGAAATAGTTAACCCTGAATTACGTCACATACAAATTGGAGGGCAGATAAAAGTGGGGGATACTGATTCAATGTTCAAAGCTTTGGAAGCTAATTTTGGGTTGAAAATAAAGCACTTAAATTATAACCATGTACAGGTTGTTAGCGCTCCTGAGGAGTTTTAATGAAAGTATTTGCTTTATTTATCTTAATAAAAAAAATAAATAAAATAAAAAGTCCGGTTTTGTCACATTATTTTGTCTTCATTAATTGGAGGCTACTGTGCTAGTTAGCGTTAAAGTGGTCGTATTGAGCTTTGTAAGGAACTTGATAAGTATTGTCGCTATTTGTTGCTCAACTACTGTGATTGGTGCTAATTCAAGTGAGCAAGTTTTTAGTATCAATGTGCCAGCAATGAATGCTGCTGATGCGCTGAACGAGTTAGTGTTTCAAACAGGTACTGTCTTGTTATTTCCCTACAAAGAAACAAAAGCGGTACAGGCGAATGCTGTGGTTGGCAATTACCTGTTAGAGCAAGCAATTACGATCCTTCTAAAAGACTCTGGCTTAGCGAGTAGCTATACCAAAAATGGTGCTATTAAAATTTATGTTCCTGTTAATAGCCATCAAAAAAATAATAATGAGGAAAAAGAAGACATGAAAAATAAAAAAAACATTGCTGTTCGTAATGGTGTGTTGAGTGCATTAGTTGCTGCTGTTAGCGTTAATGCCGGAGCACAAAGTGTTCCAGAAGATGATAGTCAGGTATCTCAAGCTACTGCGGTAGAAAAAATTGTTATTACTGGCTCTAGAATTAAAAATACAAACCTAACATCAAGCAGCCCTGTGACGGTTGTTGGTAGTGAAGAAGTACAAATTCGTGGTATTACTCGAGCCGAAGATTTAATTAATACCCTTCCTCAAGCGTTATCAGCACAAAGCTCTTCATCGGGAATAGGCACGGGGACAGCAACGGTAAACCTACGTGGGTTAGGTGCTGATCGAACATTAGTGTTAGTAGATGGAAAACGTCTGCCTTTTGGCTCTCCTACCTCTGTTGCCGCAGATCTTAATCAAATACCTTCACAACTTATAGAGCGTGTAGAAGTATTAACAGGCGGAGCTTCAGCCGTTTATGGTGCCGATGCTATTGCTGGCGTTGTTAACTTTGTTATGAAGCGGGACTTTGAAGGGGTTGAAATTAACACTCAAGCGAGTACTTATTATGCTGAAAATGATAATAGTGCAATGGGGCAGTTATTAGAAAGCTACGATGAGCCTAATCCAGGCTCAAAGTTTGATGGGGCAAGTGTCGACTTTAATATCATTGCAGGTGGTGATTTAAATAATGGTAAAGGTAATATTACTGCCTATGCGGGTTACTCACGAGACAGAGAAGTGCGTTGGGAAGATAGAGATATTTCTTCGTGTCCATTAGGACTAACTAATAGCGGCACTGAATTTAGTTGTGCAGGTTCAGGAACTCAGCCAGAGAATACTGTATTTAGCAGAATTGGTGAAGGTGCTTTTAACCTCGCTGTTGATCAAGAAACGGGTTTACTACGAAATTACTCTGGTGAAACTGATGCCTACAATTATGTTGGTGGAAATTATTTACAACGCCCACGCGAACGTCAAACCTTTGGTACTTTTGTACGTTACGACATTTCATCGGAAGCTGAATGGTTTATGGATTATTCCTTCACACGAAATAATACGACAGCTCAAATTGCGCCAGGGGGCTTATCATTAGGCAGAACGACGAGTATAAATTGTGATAATCCATTACTAAGTGATGATCAAAACGCTGTTTTTTGTGATTCAAGTGTTACCTATACCGATGCGGATGGTGTGTTAAGAGCACCGCTTACTATTGGACGACGTAATATTGAAGGTGGCGCTCGTGCTACAGAGTCAACCTTGATTACAAACCGTATGATTACAGGTGTAAGAGGCGTTGTATTTGAAGATTTTGATTATGAAATTTTTGGTCAATACTCAAATGTTGATTATACGGAAATACTGGTCAATGATGTATTGTCAGAGAAAGCAGCATTAGCTATTGATGTTGTTACCGACCCTGCAACAGGCGAGCCTGTTTGTCGTTCAGCGTTGTCGGGTGAAGAGCCTGACTGTCTACCTTGGAATATATTCCAGCCCGGTGCAATTGATCCTGCAGCTACTGATTTTTTAACAGCACCAAGCATACGTACTGGCTCAACGACACAGCAAGTACTTGGCGCTAGTATTTCTGGTGATTTAGAGCGTTTTGGTTTGATGAGCCCAGCAGCTGATAGTGCAATGCAAATAGTCTTCGGTTTCGAATACCGTAAAGACTCGCTTGAACTAACACCAGACACAAGCAGTAGCACAACAGTTGTTAGAGAGCCTGTGGAGGGTGATGTTTCGGTAACCGAATTTTTTACTGAATTTCAAATTCCATTAGTTGAGGGAAAAAAAGGGTTTAAGGAATTAGTATTAAATGGGGCATACCGTTACTCTGATTACGATACCACAGGTTCACAGGATACTTATTCTTCAGGCTTAACCTGGGTACCTACATCAGATGTACTTATTCGTGCACAGTACCAACGTGCTACGCGTTCACCTAACCCAGTAGAATTGTTCAGCTCACAAGCGAATGGTCGATTTTCTATGTCTGCAGGTACGAATGGCTTAACTGACCCTTGTGCCGGTGACTTTGATCCTGCAACATCAACGCCAGAGCCAGCTAGAGAACTTGCGGAATGTATGCTAACGGGTGTTACAGCAGATACTTATGGACAAATATTAAATAGCTCTACTGGTGAATATTCAACTTTAACAGGGGGGAATGTAAACCTTCAACCTGAAAAGTCTGATACGGTTACGGTAGGTATTGTTATTACACCTGAAGCGATTCCTGACTTAAGTATTACCGTTGACTATTTTGATATTACAGTAGAAGGTTTTGTTGGTACTGTTCCTCCTGAGCTTGCTTTGACGAAATGCTTGGATAGTGGAGACTCATTCTTTTGTGGTTTAATAAATCGTGATGAAGCAGGTACTCTTTGGCTAACTGACGATGAAAGTTATATTCAAGCAACCAACATCAATACAGGTAGCCTTTCTACTAAAGGTATTGATTTAGGAGCAGAATACTCAATCGATATCGGTTCATATGGTTCATTAAAACTAAATTACCTTGCCACGTTGCTTAATGAATTCGAAGAAGAGTCTTTACCTGGTGAAGATGCATTCGATTGCGCAGGTTATTATGGCGGCTCTTGTGGAACACCAAGACCAGAATATAGACACTGGGCGTCTATTGGTTGGAACCAAAATGCGTTAGCGATGACGCTAACATGGCGTCATATAGGAACTGTTAAACAATATGGTAGTAATACTAGTCCTATTATTGATGAGTTAGAGGCAACAAGTTACGTTGATTTATCTGCAAACTATAGAATTAACGATAACATTGAATTAAGGTTTGGTATAAATAATATTCTTGATCAAGATCCACCATTAACTTCTATTGCAGGTTTTGGCGGTTCAGAAACATCTGGTCGAGGAAATACATATCCACAAATCTACGATGCACAAGGTAGATATATCTTTACTGGTCTTAAAGCTAGTTTCTAAAATGAGTGAATACGCTGGTTTTTATCAAACCAGCGTATTATTAACTAACACCTAAAATTAATTTACTACCGTTATTGATGATGTTTATTCAAACTCATTTCAACTATCAAATAAATACATATAAAACAATGTTTTGGGTGAAGTCCGTTAGCGATATTGTATTAGAGATAATGACTCCGGTATAGTTTCTATGCCATCGTCATTCAAAGTGTTATATTACTTGGATATGTGTTGAATCATAGAAGGATTAAAAAACTAACTCGCTAAGTATTTAGCATTGATTTAGTTGTTTTAATTATTCTTTGTTAAAAACGTAATCTTTTGAATTTTAAAATAATAATTATATAAAATTGGGATGAATATCATGAAAAAACCACAACTATTTTTACTAAAGCCAGGCTATGGTAAAGCCGCGGATCAATTTTGTCCTGACTGCGCCTTGGTCATGGGATACTTTGATTATCAACCACAAATGCGTGAACATGTTGATATTAAATTAATTGATTTTGATAGACCACGTCATGACTTGGTTAAACTACTTGGTGAAGACCTACAGAATAGTCCCGCACTGATATTTCCTGAAGGTGAGCAACCGAAAAATATTAACTTATCAGAAAAAACTAACAGAGCTTATATTAATGACGGACGTGCTATTTGTCAGTGGCTTGGAAAAACGTATGGCGGATTAGTACCGTCATAGAAAAGTTATTTTAAATAAGGTCTATGAATGCATGGATGTTATAAATAAATCACCATCGTAAGTTGTTAAGTGTTAATTCGCCTAACAATTGGGAAATTTTATGTTTAAATTATATATAGTTTTTGTACTGCTTTTAACTAGCCTGATGTCTATCGCTGCGCCTGTAGCTGAGACACAGCCGGAAGACTCAATACTCCTTACCGTTTTGTTAAAACATGACCAAAGCAATAGTTTTGAAGAGTATCAAAAAATTTTAGAAGAGCAGAAATTCTTTGATAAATTCCCGCCCAAAGGAGTAACGGTTGTAAGCTGGTATGTGATGATGGGCATTGGCCAGGTAGTTACATTAGAAGTACCTGCACACAAGCTTAGAGACGTTAACTTGGCAGTAGAGCAAAGCGCTTGGAAAGCTTTTACCGTGGAATTTTATCCAACTTATAATCTTTATCCTGTTTTTAAAGATAAGTTAAAGAATAAGGCTAAAGTTGCATATTAATGCTAAATAGTTAACTCGACGCTTTAATGAACAATAAATGGTTGATTTTTTTTAGCTTTACTATTCACTTAAATCAACCATTGATGACTTATTAATAAAATTCTATATGATTGGAGTTTGTATGAAAATTTTACGGTCTGCTTTATTATTTACGTTATTATTCGTTTCTTTTTATTCTTCTGCCTCAACAAGCAGGTTTGATTGTAAGTACCTTGATTATCATTTGGTGCTTGAGGCAAAAGGTTTTAAGCATATAATTCATGAGTTAAGTATCAACGGAGAAATTCTTATCACGGAATTGCTCGATGATAACTGGTTCATGGAGGAAATAAACTGTAAAAAATCAGGTTATGAAATTGTTGCTAGTCATATTCAATATAATGACCCGGTTAAACAGGTATTCAAACTAACTTATAGTGATAAACGAGGCTATAAAATCATAAAAAGTAAATAATAGCTCAAATAACTATGATCATTTTTTGTGTAGGCGCTATCAGTTGTTTGCGTTTGTAATTAACTAAAAATAGCTTTAGCTCTTATTCTGTTGACGTGCAAGTTATCGTCATTATTATCCTTTATTGAATTCAACCACTCATTGCAAGCGTCTCTTTAGTCATATTTCCTTGTTAATTTTTCTGTTACTATTTTTAAATTTTAAACTTGTGTATCAATTTTGAATAAGTAGGGTTAACCATAAAGTGATTACGCATTTGACTATAATGCTGTTTTTCAAGCTCACCACCTGTAGCTTTTGTTAAAACTATACTCTGAAGGTAATCAGCCCTATCAAAGTCATCATTTAGGAATTCTATTTCCGTTGACACGAAACTCCTTAAGAGACTTAACCCCATAATAAATAAGGGCAAAAAATAGCAAACTGTTTTTTGCCCTTGTTTATTAGCTTGTTATGTTACTACTGGTACCAAACAGTTATCACAACTGTCGCTGGCATCCATGAACCGCCACTTTGAGTTTGAGTAATATTTTTTATTTCAATATCAGGATTTGATGCAAGCCAAAGGTTAATTTTTGCCTCTAATCCACCATCTTGATTTCCAATAGGTTTCATCCAAAAGTTTAATTTTGGTTTTAATGATTTAGTAAATAGTTTAACTTTCATGATTGCAATAAACTCTACTTTTTTTAGTAATATAACGCCCCAAGAAGGGGATTTTATGAGTGTTTTTCAGCGAGTAAAATGCCCGCTGACTTGGCTTGTTATGTGTCATTATTCTATCAAACTCTTAGCCTAACAAATTAAGAATATAGCCATTTGAAAAATCTAGAAGTAAAGAAATTGAAAACCGTAAAAATGCACCCGTAAAGTAGCGCCTGAGGAAGAAAAAAGCCTGTTTCCTCGGGTGGATTAGATAATCCTAAAAATGCCATTGCCACAATAGTCAATCCAGCAGCGCAGACTGCTGCCACAGAGTCAGCCAGAGTGTTTTCTTTTTTATTTTCTTCCTTGGTCATTTATTTTCCGAGTGCAGTAACTTGTTATGTGTGTTGGCGATCATTAACTGCACAAATCATTATATTAAGCTCGCCTATAATTGCTTGTGGCGTTTTAGTATTTGTATTCTTAAATAGGATTTCATCCAACTCTGCTAGTAATTGTCTGGCATCTGACATTAGGTATTCTCCAGTCCCTGTAAAACAAATTTCTTTCTGCTTCCCAGCGCCATTTATTTGCTCAAGATATCCTAACTGGCAGAGCTGTTTCACTGTTTTCGCGACCATCTGTCTCGTCACGTTCAAATTTCTTGCTATTTCTGAACCATAGTTCACACCGCATTCGAGAACACTGAGAAAAGAAAGGAGGGAGGGCGTTAGCGACTTATAACCCTTTTCTACTAGGCGCTGAGAGATATATTGGGTAATCACATCGTTTAGCCTTTGGGCACTTTGGATGAGCTGCAACGACTGAGATTCAACCATTGGAATTCCCTTATGTGTAAACCTAGTTGACATTTAAATCCTCACCACTTATGCTCTATGTCAACCAATTATACATAGGAGGGCCTATTATGTTAAGTTTAAAAAATATTATGCGTGCAAACGCTACTAGCTGTATAGTTTTTGGGATGCTCTTTGCTCTACAACCCATCCTAGTGGCAAATTTCTTAGGTGGCGCGTCACCAGCCCCTCAATCATACATTCTGATTTTGGGCATTCTATTGATACTGAATGGCCTTCATCTGCTTTGGGCGTCAAGGGTTCCTCTGCCACAAAAAGAATTGATATTGTATTTTTCAACAGGCGATTATATTTGGGTAATAGGATCAGTAGGGCTAATTATCTCAGGAGTATGGATTACGACCATCGGTGGGGTTTTGGTAGCTAGCGCTGTTGCTGTCATGGTTGGTCTTTTCGGGATTCTACAAATGACGAGCAGAAAAGCGATGGGGCACTGCTAGACATAATTAAGTGGGAAGGAATAACGAGCTTGTAGAATAACTCGTTTTCATATTATTTATTAATCAAAATACTCTAACCGGATTGTTTTTTTTAACAATCAAAAACGTTTACGTTTTTGGCGATTTTATTCTTACATCGTTAACTTAACGAAATAGTGGATTAATGTCTGATAATTCAGTGTTATAACGATTTGTATTATGTGGAGTTGAGCTTTTAACCCTTAATGGCCCTATTAACAGGTTAAAAATAGAGGGCTAAAATGGAGCAAAGCGAACAGCTCGCTTTTTTAGCCCTGTTGAATTTCTTATTAGGTTTGAGACTCCTAACCTTTTAGAGATTGGCCTTTAATAGCACTTACTAAGATAGTTGGTAACTTATCTAGGGCTTTACCTGATATGTAACCATAAATGCATATAGGAGCAACAAATAAAATAAAAAAAAACCTGAAATTACAACATCTATAGGTATTGGTTCATTAGAAAAGAATGAAAATAGCACCATGACTAAAAATAGTGTTGAAACTAACCCTCCTAAAATACGCATAATGGTACTGATTTTGATATTTGCTTCTATGTTATTTATAACTCCATTCTGAAAAGAAACCTAATGCCTTGCTAAGAGGCAAATAATAGTTGGTTAAAATAAACGACGAAGAAGTAAAACCAACTGTTTTTTGTCCTGCTTTGATGACTTGTTAAGACAACATTCGATTCGCCTTTAGCCTATATCCAAAAGAGACAAAAATAAATAGAATTAGCCAGAAATTCATGGTTCCTCCACCTGATGATTGTTTTGCTTCTGGCTCAGGAACAATGATTTGCTCTTTGATTTGTATTTTTATCGTAGCTTCATTTGAAATAGCACCATCATTGTCTTTTACCGAATACGTAATAGTATCTTCGGTAGTAGAACTTCCTGTATGTGAATATTCAATAATCCCTTGAGAGTTAATAATTAAAGTTCCATGTGCAGGCTCTTGAATCACTTCTATGGAATCAATTATTATTTGACCGTCGCTATCATCATCATTATTTAATGGTGTTAATTGCACAATTCCACCAATCAACACTTCAAAATAATCATCGACGCTTACAGGTGAGCTATTGTTAGCCAATACTCTTACATTAACACTATCAATGGCTTTGTATCCTTCATCATCTGTCACCAATAACGATACTTGTACATCGTTACTTTCAGCTTTATCTGGTAATGAAGGAGCTATGAAATTAGCGCGTGATTCCCCAGGATTATTTATAGTCACAGTTTCATTGGCTGTACTCCACTTATAAATGACTATATTACCTAAAGGGTCGAAAGAATCAGATCCATTAAGGTTAACGACTTCGTGTTCATTTATTTCAATATCAACACCTGCATTTGCATAAGGAACACTATCATGTACCGCATTCACGGCTACTTCACCAGACAACAAAGGTGCCGACATTTGTTCACAGTGCTGCTCAAAGCTCGCTTTGAATGCTTTGGGCTGATCGTTTTCCCACACTAATTTGGTGACGTTGAAGCGGCCGTAATTTCTATTACACCCTCTGCCGTTACCTGAAATAGTTAGACCTGCAGCACCAGCATCTTGAAAAGGAAACCTTTCAGCATAGTCATACTCTCCAACTTGTAATTGTACTTCGTCAGGAGCAGCAAACTCAGCTGACCAATGTTCGCTGCCAGATATTGAAACAGAGATACCGTTGTCATAATTTTTCGACATTGTAATTGAGCTTGTTGAAAGATCATAAAACCAATCTTGATCAGCACCGATGTAGTCTCCAGCTTCACTGTCCATAGTAAAATATGTGCGAGGATCACTTTTACTCTTAGCATTAATGGTATGTTTAATAGACTCAGATTGCCCCAGATTATTGTTCACGGTTAGCTTTAAAACAATTTCTTCTCCACCAAGCTCGATGCCATTTAATACCTCGACCTCAGTGCTTTCGTTAACAACGCTAGCGATGTTGATTTTTGGACCACTTACCTGTTCCCAATAGTAACTTTCAATTTTACTTGCTTTAGAGACCGATTTTTCGCCTGTTATTACAAAACTATTTCCTTCAAGGACAGAAGTTGAATTGCTGGAAATAATAGGAAATGGTAGCGGATATGGGGTTTGAATATCCGAATTTATGCGTATGCTACCCGTTAGTTTTACTGAATTAGAATCACAATATTGGATAAAGTCCATTGCAAGTATTTGGGTATCACCGCTGTAATCCAACTCATAAATATAAAACTCACCTGCAATTGTATTACAACCTCTACCTGATGAGCCTACAGACATCCTTGGGTTTAAAGGCCCTCTAAAAGGGGCTCTTTCTGCTGATAGATAAACACCTCGTTCTAAATCTCGATCAATTGGAGGAATAAATAAAAAGTTAAACCCACTTGAATGGTTTATTGATATCTGACTTTCTCCAATGGAAACACTAAAGTCACCTGTTAATTCATGCTCTTGCCCAGAACCAATGAATTCTCCTTGGTCACTTTTTAAAGAAATATATGATTCTGCGTGAGTAAAACCTACAGTGAACATGATCATGATTGTTAATAACTTTTTCAAAAATAAATCCTTTGTATGATTTGTTGTCCTAAAAATAATTATAAAGGACAGTCACTCAAATTTTTATACTTTAAATATAAGGCATTAGGTTTTATTGCGTTACATTTAATTCAATAATTTGAGTTTTTATGATTTTACCCCGTTAAAATGGACACGTTTTTTCACGCTGCCTACGGTTCATATTCCACTGGCGAACAGTCTTTAATGGAATATACAGACTTTTCAATTATTGTTTTATAAGCGAGTGTCCTCGTTAATTTTAATACATTGCTGTTGCAGTGGGCAACTTTTGCAATCTTTTAAGTAACCACAGAGTCGCGTGTATTGTTGATTGTGACTTTTTACATTTGCATATAACACAAATTACTGCGGGCATGGCAACCATGACTCATGTGTCAAATAGTGTGATTAAAGCGCATTCTGAACTAGTGTGAGCACCTATGCCATATCATTTAATGTTTATGAATATTAATCCTGATGATTTTAGTCAAGATAAGCAAATAACTGTTCAATTTAAATTTGAAAGAGCAGGGCTCATTGAGCTGAGTATCCCTGTTAAACACAATACCTATTAACAAGCTTTCTCACTGATTTTAATAAATCATTAGTTTATTTTTGCATTAAATTTAATTCATTATGGTCTTATGTTTTAAATATTATGCATTAGGTTTTATTGCGTTATATGTAATTCAATAGCTCGGGTATGCATGCTCTTCCCCCGATAAAACGGACACGTTTTTCACGCTGCCTGCGGTTCATATTGTTAACCTTCTTGGTCTAAGTATGGTTAATCGCTACTATTTAACCTCAGATCGGGTTAAGCCCTAACCATAGCATTCTTCTCTACGACATTAATATTAAGGGTTGGCTTATTTTCTTTAAGGCAATAAGCCACTAACCCTGCGAGTAAATTCAACATAAAACCATTAGGACTACGATGACGAGAATGCTCTATTTGAGACACGGTTGTTATCAAATCAACTCCTTTTTCCTTCAAGCCAGTTGTTAATTTTTTGCTGATATAGCCTTTATCTGCATATAACTTTTCTTTTAATTTTTTAGCTAAGGCTAATACTGGCTTTGTGTCATGAACATTGCCAGTAGTTAATTTAGCATCAACTATTTCTCCTTTAAAGTTAGTGACTAAATGTAGTTTGAACCCATAAAACCAACCCATTGTTCCTTTACCCCGTTCGGCTATACCGTCAAAGGTTTTGTGTCTAGGTATTCTTAAGTTATGATTGGTTAATGAAAGTAGAGGGTTTAATAAGGAAAAAGCGAGGGGAATTTAGAAGCTGTTATCCCTTAATGATTATGGCACTACCAGCCAAGGATTTAGCTAATAGTGCTTATAAAATGAAATATTATATTATTTGAGGTTTATCTGTTGCTATGTTTTACTCTACCAACAAGAGCCGGGTATACCAGTACCACCACAATCCGTAATCGTAACTGTACCTGTTGTGGTTAGAGGAATATAGAAAAAAAAGTCTCGTATATAGCTATTGATATTAGCATTAGAACTAGCTGTAGAAACATATATTCGAAGTGCACTTAAATCATCAGCCTTTTTAGGAACTTCATTACCGTCAGAGTCAACAACTTTAACAAGAGTAAATGTAATTGTGGAGTCAGCAATAACATCCATATTCACATAAGCATAACCCCCAGCATCTAAAGGAAATTTATAAACATTTGATAATTTTGAGGTATCTACAGCAGGAAACATACTGACGATAGACCCTACTGCTTGACTAAATGCATTAATTTGAATAGAAGTTAGACTTGACAAGTGTTCTTCTATTCTAGATTGACAATACGCACACCCTACATATTCCCATGCATCAGCCATAGCTGAGGTGGGGATAGTAACACCACTATTAAGGCTTTTAATATTTTCATAACTGATCTGAACGTTTTTTAATCTAGATTCTATTTCCGCACTAGCAGTTACCTCTGTTAACGTTGGTAGCCATGTATACCAATCATCCATTGGTAGCTTTTCTTTCTCCCAGCCTGTTTTATAGGAAATGACCTCGAAAGAAGAGAAGTTAATTACGTTAATAACCTCTGAAATAGATGAGCCTTCGGCAACATTTTTTAATGTCCAATCATAGGCTGCAAGCCTCATTTCATGTACAGAACAATTATCACATTGCACAAAATTATCAGCCAAGCTTACATTTGTTAATAAACAAAGTAAAAGAAACGATTTTATAGTAACTTTAAACATATATTAATAATCCTTTAAAAACTAATTGGTACTCCAATAATGAGTATTTGTGTATTTTGAACGCAAGATTTCTCCTTTAGGAAGGCTTACGTTTATTAAATTTAAATGAAAATGAAAATGAGAATTATTCAATATTTTGTGCTGATAAATGATGATAATATGATCAAAGTCAATTAAATTATTAACTCCGTAAAAATAATCTATAAAGTGTTGCTCTTGAGATAGAAGGAAACCCGCGACTATTTTATCGTTAATATTATATTTAACCTCAGATCGGGTTAAGCCCTAACCATAGCATTCTTCTCTACGTCATTAATATTAAGGGTTGGCTTATTTTCT
>NZ_JAUOPP010000024.1:0-83135 GCF_030547765.1 Colwellia sp. 6_MG-2023
AGGAGTCGAACCTGCGACCGCCTGGTTCGTAGCCAGGTACTCTATCCAGCTGAGCTACGCGTCCGCAATTAAGATGTATTTAATATCGTGCTTATCCGATAAGTGAATACTAAAACAAGAGTATGATTAATAAATTATTCAACTAATGATAGTTACACCATCTAAAAATTTATTTATACAGTATTAGTAGTTACTGTTTTTAACATTATACCACTTTACTTTATCAAAAAAGAAAAGTGGCGGACGCGGCAGGAGTCGAACCTGCGACCGCCTGGTTCGTAGCCAGGTACTCTATCCAGCTGAGCTACGCGTCCGCAATTAAGATGTTTTTAATATCGTACTTAACCGATAAAACTTTCTTTTATATCTTAGTTTAAAGATTCACAACCATACATTACAAAAGGTAAATAATGGCGGAGAGGGAGGGATTCGAACCCTCGATCCGGGATAAACCAGATACTCCCTTAGCAGGGGAGCGCCTTCGGCCACTCGGCCACCTCTCCAATGGATGCGAATACTAATGGATCTTAAGAATAAGTCAAACATTTTTGTGAATTTATTTATGTTTTTTTACTGTTTGCTGAGAATTCAGCCAATAATGCTATTTTTCAGTCAATTTTTTAGAATAAAAAAATAATAGCCACAAAAAAAGCACTATAAAAATAGTGCTTTTTCGAACGTTCATAATGTCCATAAAATTAAACGTTGCCGGTATTTTCTCCATCATCCTTTTCTGCTTGTATACGCATGTAAATTTCTTCACGGTGTACTGAGATTTCTTTTGGCGCATTAACACCTATTCTGACTTGATTACCTTTTACGCCTAATACTGTAACTGTGACTTCGTCACCAATCATAAGCGTCTCGCCTACTCGGCGTGTTAAAATTAACATTTATATATTCCTTTGATTAAAATTGAGAAACACTAAATAAATATATAAGCTAGTAATATATGTAAATAGTATATTTTTCATAACACCATTAAGTAATAGTCAATATTATGAAAAAATCCACTTTTAATACGTATTAAACTCCTATGTTTATTACTTATTAAAATATACGCCATTCTAACAAGCTTATATTTGCTTTGAATATAGCTAAAAGCTATTTTTCAATGTATTTCAGCTTTTTTTTACTTTTATTTACATTTTTATAACATAATAGCTTGCGTTATGGTCAATACTCACAAATTTCAATCAGTATTTTAGGTTGACAACTCAGATAAAACCTTAATGAGATAGCTAATAGTGTTTAAATGAGCTTTTGAGCATCAATATACTCTAAATAAGCATTAATCAAGGTAAGAAGTGATTTATTCATATATTTACCTTACAGAGGGAATTTTCGATATAAAAAAAGCCAATTCAATGACTTGATTGGCTTTTATTAGTATTGTGTCTCGTCCTGAAGTGCAAACTCACATTGCAGGACGGACATATTTAATCTTAATTTAACTAAGTTTTTCAACTAACCAAGGTTGCACTGATGCTAAAGCAGTAGTGATATTCTCAGGTTGGCTACCACCGGCTTGTGCCATATCAGGGCGTCCACCACCTTTACCGCCAACTTGAAGGGCAACCATATTAACTAACTCACCAGCCTTCACTTGGCCGATAAGATCTTTAGTAACACCTGCAATTAACCCAACCTTACCATCATTAGCTGTTGCCAGCATGATGATACCCGATTGCATTTTATTTTTTAGCTCATCAACCATACCACGTAAAGCTTTGGTCTCAACGCCATCAAGATCTGCAATTAATACCTTCACACCATTAATATCAATGGCACTGCTTACTAAATCTGAGCCTGCTTGCGCTGCTAACTCTTGTTTTAACTGACTCACTTCTTTTTCTAACGCTTTAGAGCGGTTAATTAATTGTTCAATCTTAGTATCTACACTTGCAACATCAGCTTTTACTAAACTTGCTACTTTAGCTAAACAAGCGCCTTGTTGATTAATAAATTCTAATGCTCCTGTGCCGGTAACAGCTTCTATACGTCGTACACCTGCCGCAATGCCAGATTCTGACACTATTTTTAATAAACCGATATCGCCGGTACGATCTACATGAACACCACCACACAGCTCGGTAGAGAAACCACCTAAAGTAACTACACGTACTTCATCGTCATATTTCTCACCAAAGAGTGCCATTGCACCTTTTTCTTTAGCTTCTTCAATGTCCATTAATTCTGTTTTTCTTTCGTGGTTACGACGTATTTCATCGTTAACCAGTAGCTCAACAGCTTGTAATTCTTGTGTCGTCATTCCTTCAAAATGAGAGAAATCAAAGCGAAGTTTTTCGCTATCGCACAATGAACCTTTTTGGGTAACATGATTACCTAGCACTTTGCGTAAAGCAGCATGTAACAGATGCGTAGCAGTATGATTTTTAATAATAGCAGCACGACGTTCACTATTGATTTCAGCTTTAACACGACGGTTCATACCAATATCAGTACGAGCAATACCTTTGTGAGCAAAAGCATCACCTAGCTTTATGGTATCTTCTACTTCAAAAACACCATCATCTAGATGTAATAAACCACTATCACCAACTTGTCCGCCTGATTCAGCATAAAACGGGGTATGATCTAAGATGACTAAGCCCTGCTCACCTGCATTCAATTGATTCACCGGCTCTTGCTCGCTCGAATTAAACAGTTCGACTACAGTGGCAGAAGATGTATGACTACTATAACCTTTAAAATTAGTTTTATGATCTGATTTTAATTGTTGGTTGTAATCAGTTCCAAATTGACTTGCTTGTTGTGCTCGCTCCCGTTGCAAACCCATCGCTATATCAAAACCATTATGATCAATATTGAGTTGGCGTTCACGAGCGATATCGGCAGTTAAGTCTGCTGGAAAACCATAGGTATCGTAAAGTTTAAATACATCATCACCAGAAATTGTGTCGCCATCTAAATTGTCTAACATCTCTTCAAGCAAAACCATACCACGATCTAAAGTACGACCAAACTGCTCTTCTTCAATACGTAATAATTTTTCAATAATGGCTTGTTGTTGAACTAATTCAGGATAAGCGTCACCCATTTGTTCAATAAGTGATTTTACTAATTTATGGAAGAAGTGCTCTTTTGCTTCAAGTTTATGTCCGTGACGAATCGCACGACGAATAATGCGCCTTAATACGTAACCACGACCTTCATTCGATGGTACAACACCATCAACAATCAAAAAGCAGCATGAGCGGATATGATCGCTAATAACACGTAATGATTTATTATCTAAATCATTACACGACAATAAACTAGCAGTATCTTTAATTAAAGCTTGAAAAAGATCAATTTCATAGTTGCTGTGTACATCTTGCATAATCGCAGAAATACGTTCTAGCCCCATGCCAGTATCAATTGATGGGTTAGGTAGTTTATCCATATCGCCATTTGCTTGGCGATTAAACTGCATGAAAACTATATTCCAAATTTCAATAAAACGGTCACCGTCTTCTTCAGGCGATCCTGGAGGACCACCCCAAATATCAGCGCCATGATCATAAAATATTTCTGAACATGGGCCACATGGACCTGTATCACCCATTGACCAAAAATTATCTGATTCATACTTTTTACCAGCAGATTTATCACCAATACGAATAATTTTATCTTCAGGTATACCTATAACATCTTTCCAATATAAGAAAGCTTCTTCATCGGTTTCATAAATGGTAACTAGTAGCTTTTCTTTTGGTAAACCCAGAACACCTGTTAAGAATTCCCAAGCATAGCTTATTGCGTCTTCTTTAAAGTAATCACCAAAACTAAAGTTACCTAACATTTCAAAGAAAGTATGATGACGGGCTGTGTAGCCGACATTTTCTAAATCATTATGCTTACCACCAGCTCGAACACAGCGTTGTGCTGAAGTGGCTCGTGTGTAACTACGCTTTTCAGCACCTAAAAATACATCTTTAAAAGGTACCATACCTGCATTTGTAAAAAGTAATGTTGCATCATTACCTGGCACTAGTGAGCTACTTTTAACTATTTGATGTTGTTTTGTGGCAAAAAAATCCAAGAATGCTTGACGAACTTCGGCGGTACTTTTAATCATGGGGACCTTAATCAATCTGTGTGTTCAATTATCGTTAACTAGCGCAAAAATTTCATTAATAGAAAATCTGCGATATTGTAAAATCGTATTTTTTGGTTTGCTCTTCTTAAGTTAATAGAAGATCTACTCTCTTACTTTCACCAAAGCGTTTATTATACGCAAGCTCGGCTTGAAGATACCAATCAATTTCGCAATTATTCTGCAATTGTTGAATAATTGTTGAACAAACACCTTTTTGTTCTAACTCATTGACCATATGTAGCTAATCATAATCACTATTCAGAAAGCGCTATAAATAGGCTAGACAAGATTTAATAAATGTTTCTCTAGCTATTATTTTTCCTGACTTCATCGTTAAATTCAATTGTAATAGAGTAACTATTAACACGAAATTTATTTTCGAACTAAAGTAAAAGGTTATCAAGCTAGGCTATAGTAAAAATTAATATAATTAATTATTTCAATTGATTTAAAATATTTTAAATCGAGTTCAGATTAAGTATTCCCTTAAGATCGTATATTGATAACGACAATTTCCACTTACGTGTTTAATAGCCTTTTATAGAATATGGATATAACACTCGTTTAACTTATTTTAATTGAAATACTAAATGCGTTCGGCAAAGTAAGCTCAGTTCAGTAATCTAATATTATTTTTAGTTTTATTGGTTAAAGCAAAGATAATTGTTTACATTGAGTATTCTTTTCAATGCTTGGCTCAGCAAAACCTAAAGTTAAGCCGACAAGACGTATACCTCGTCCTTTTGAACGCTCATGTGCTTTAAGTAATAAACGATGAAAAGTATTTTCTTCTGCAGCTAAGCTTTGTTGCTCAACTGTAGTTTGATTAAAGTCATTGAACTTTAACTTAATACCTTGGCGCACAATTTGTCTGCCTTCAACTTTTGCTAATCGCTCTACTAATTTGGGGTATAGTTTTTCAATCACCCGTAAACATTCGGCTTCACTATAAACATCTGTCATTAAGGTTGTTTCTATTGCTAACGATTTTCGCTGCCGACTTACTTCTAATTCTCTGTTATCGATACCGTGCGATTTTTGATACAAGCTAGTTGCAAATTTACCGACTATAGTCGCGAGATGATTGATAGAAGAAGCTCTAACGTCGGCACAAGTAGTAAAACCAAATGATTGTAATTTTTGAAAAGTTTTAGGCCCTATCCCTGGAATTTTTTTCAGAGATAATTGCTCAACAAATTGACTAACTTGATCAGGTGGAACAATGCACTGACCATTTGGCTTATTTTCATCGCTCGCTATTTTCGCGATAAACTTATTAGGCGCGACACCTGCTGAAGCTGTAAGGTTTAGCTCATTATATATATCACTGCGAATTTTTTCCGCAATAAGCGTTGCACTGCCATGACATTGTACTGAATCAGTTACATCGAGAAAGGCTTCATCAAGTGATAAGGGTTCAATCAGATGGGTATAACGAGAAAAAATCTCTCTTATATGAGCAGAAACTTCTTTATAAACAGACATGCGCCCATGCACAATAGTTAATTCAGGACAGAGTAATTTTGCTTTACTCGCTGGCATAGCAGAACGTACACCATATTTTCGTGCTTGATAATTACAAGTGCAAAGAACACTACGAGGCCCATCACCACCAACCGCTAATGGTATATCACGGTATTTGGGAAAGTCTCGCATTTCTACGGCTGCATAGAAACAGTCCATGTCTATATGAATTATTTTTCTCATACAGATATATTACTGAGTTTTTATACAGTGTCAATTATTCAGTTAGCTTTGAAGCATTAAGCTTCGGTGCTAAAATATTTACAATAGCTTGAATATGATCATCTCGATCATTTAGCGCTGCTATATAATGGTATTCCTCACCACCAGCCTCGATAAAAATGTCTCGATTTTCATGCTCAAGCTCTTCTAGTGTTTCTAAACAATCAGCGCTAAACGCAGGACTAATAATAGCAACATGTTTATGACCTGCTTGAGCTAAACTTTCGAGTGTTTCGTCGGTATATGGCTGTAACCATTGTGCTTTACCAAAACGTGATTGAAAAGTCATCACGAAAGAATCATCTGTTAAGTTTAACTTTTCGCTTAATAAGTTATTGTCTGAGCGACTTAATAATTCTTTCTTTAGTAGGTCTGTTGTTATTTTACAAAAATCATAATAAGGGTCGCCCCATTGGTAAAATAACTCAGGCATACCGTGATAGGAAAGTACTAGTTTATCGGGTGTACCATGTTCATTTAAGTGCTCTATTACCGTATTGGCTAGTGCATTAATATAAGATTTATTATTATGATAACTATTAATAAAGCTAATGTTAGGCACATAACGCCATTTTCTTAGCTCTTTACTAACCGCATCAAAAGTAGAAGCTGTCGTTGGTCCTGCATATTGTGGATAAAGCGGTAACACAACAATATTATCGACATCTGCCTGCTGAAATTTTTGTAATACACTGGGTATTGAAGGTTCGCCATAACGCATGGCAATATCGACAATAACATCCTGTCCGTACTTTTCTTGCAGTTGTATTGCTACTTTTTGTTGCTGAGCTCTACTAATAACAAGTAAAGGTGCGCCCTGCTCTGTCCATACAGTTTGATAGAGCTTTGCAGATTTTTTTGGGCGTATACGTAAGATAATACCATGCAGTATTATCAACCAAATAAGACGCGGAATTTCAACAACTCTGGGATCAGACAGAAATTCACGTAAATATTTACGCACTGCACCCGTAGTTGGTGCAGCTGGTGATCCTAAATTAGTTAGTAAAACTCCTGTTTTAAAAACCTTTTCACTCTTGTCATTATTGTTAGCAACGTTATTCTTATGAGCTGTAAAACGTGATTTCATTTTAATCTTATTTAATTTTGCTATTCAACAAGGCTATCAATAACAATATCGATAGTCTCCGTTTTATCAACCGGTATATTCTGAACTTCAGCTTTAAAGTCGCCTGGTTTAATACCTGCGCCACCATCTTTAGAAACGATAGCGTATATATTCACTGTGCTCACACTACTTAAATTGCTCTGTGGAGACATTGCAGTGCTATTATTTAATACTACGTTTTTAGGCAGGTCACTGGCCATTAATTTTATTGCCGCTAATGGCATACGTTGGCCATCAGTTGGGATCGCATAAACAAATACAACCTTATCTTCACCGTTTGCTAATTGCGCCATAATGTCGTCAGATAAACTCACACTAAGGTTAAGCTGTGGACCATCAATAGCTGCCGTTGATGGTGTTTGATTTACTTCGCTTCCAAGGCGTCTTTTCGCTTCGTTTACCGCTTCTTTTAAAGCTTCAATATTCACGCTTTGTCTATTGTCATCAATAATTCGTTGCCAGTATTCAATCGCTTTAGCATATTCTTGCGAAATAAAATTATGCATACCTAATAAAATGTTGGTTGACGGATCATTATTATCTAACGCTAAAGCTTTATCAATTAGGGTTTGTACTTGTTCATCTATTTGCTGGTTATTACGATAATAGGTTGCCTGGGCAATTGCGCCAAATAAGTCGGCATGCTCACCTTCAATTCGAATGACTTCTTCAAATGCATGTATAGCAAGATCAAACTCACCGACAGCAACGAAAGCTTGACCTAAATCATACCAAGCCTTGCTATCATCTGAATTAGTATCTATTTTTTGCTGTAAACCTTTTATGTAAGCCAACATTTCTTCTTGTTGTGCTTCTGAAGATTGTAGCCCTTCTTGATTAGTAGTTGATGCCATTGGAGTAGCAATAATCGTATCCAACGTGCCTTGCTTTAAATAGATAGCAACAGAAAAAGAAACAACAAATAAAGACAAAAAAATCGGCCATAAAACACTAAAATGATTAGTGTTTTTCACCTTGTTTTTTTCCTTTTCTGTCGTTGTTACATCTTGCAATAAACTATTATCTAATTCTGCTAACAAATATTGGTAGCTTTCTTCATCAATAGCACCATCGCTATAATCTTTTTCAATTTCAGTTTTATGTTCTTTATAAAGCACAACGTTAGTTTCATCACGTAAACCTTGCTTGCTTTGATTATTTTCTTTTGCCTTTTTAAAGAATGGCACCCAAACAATTAATAAAAGTAAGGCAATAAAGATAAAGGCTATTAATACTATTTCCATAACGGTTGACTACTCTTTCTCTTGTTTAGTTTCGTTTGGGCTAGCCTTATTAGAGGCTGCTACATTACTGTCGCGTTGTAATAATTGATTTAGCTTTTCTTGTTGTTTGTTATCTAATGCTAAACTTTCTTTTGTCGCTGGTTTTTTTCTCACAATAATAATAACAACGATAATACCGATTAAAATTAATAATGCAGGACCAAACCAAAGAATATAAGTAAGGCTTGTTACGCGAGGTCTATATAATACAAATTCTCCATAACTACTCACCATGATATTAACAATTTCAATATCTGCTTTACCTTCAACTAGCAAGTTATAAAGCTCCAATCGCATTGCCGAAGCTACAGTAGAGTTTGAATCAGCCAGGTTTTGATTCTGACATTTAGGACAGCGTAACTCTCGACTCAGTGCCTGAAAGCGAACTTTGGTTACTTCATCTTTAAATTGAAAAGTTTCTACCGGTGCAGCATGCACAGTGCTAATCATCAATATACTTGTGACTAGCATTGCAAGACAAAATAAAAATCTACTTAACATCATTATTTACCTGCTTGCCTTTCAGCAATAATTTGATTAATTAATGGTTCAAACTCTTTACGCCAAACACGAAGGTCTAAAGCACCAGCAAATCGTTTTCGAATAATGCCATGATGATCAATCACAAAGGTCTCTGGAGCGCCAAAAACACCTAGTTTTACACCAAGTAACCCGTCTTTATCAAAAATAGAGAATACATAAGGATCTTCGTAATGTGTTAACCATTCATTAGCCGCAACCAATTCATCTTTGTAGTTTATGCCATAAAGCTTTAATTTCGGATCTTTAGACAACTCAAATAAATATGGGTGTTCATATTTACAAGTTGGGCACCAAGTGGCCCATACATTTAATAAAACAATATCACCTTTTAAATCGGCTTTAGTCACGGTGCCATTAGGATTATCTAAGGAAGGTAACGCAAAGTCTGGCATGGGATTACCTACTAATGCTGATGGCATTTCAGTAGGGTTCAAGGATAAACCTCGATATAGTACAACGCCTAATGCAATGACTAATATCAGCGGTAGAAAGCGGATTATTTTATTCATTTAAGCACTCTCCGATACAGCTTTAATACTTGGCTTTGAAGCAGCCGCTATGTTTTCATCACTATTCTTCAACGCATTTTTTCTGACCTGGCTTTTCATTCTATAGCGTTTATCCATCATGGCTAAAATACCACCAATCGCCATAAATATCGCGCCTAGCCAAATCCAGCGAACAAATGGTTTATAATGAACTCGAATAGCCCATGCTCCAGCATCAAGAGGGTCACCTAAAGCGACATAAATATCTCTAAATAAACCACCATCAATACCAGCTTCTGTCATCCCCATTGTTTGTACTCGATAAGTTCGACGTTCAGGTTTCAATAAAGCAACAAAGTTATCACCATCATAAACATTAATTTGACCTTGCTCAGCAATATAATTTGGTCCTTCTACATGCTTAATACCATTAAATTCAATATGATAACCTGCTATCTCTACTTTTTCATGTAATTGCATTTTAACATTGGTTTCACTTTCATAACTCGATACTAACGTAACACCAACAATAGTTACCGCAATACCCGCATGTGCTACTGTCATGCCCCATTGCCCTAAACTTAACTTTGCTCTAAGTTTATATTGATTGATTAAATCCTTAACTACCACAAGGAAAACCCATGCAGCTAATGTCATGCCCATAGCAACCAATGCATCAAATTCACCGCCATAAATAACAGGGAATAATAAACCAAATGCAATACTAAATACTGAAGGTTTAATTAGCTGCTTACGTAATTCTCCTTTTTTAGCCTTCTTCCATCGAATGAGGGGACCAATTCCCATAATGATAAATAATAAGCTCATAATAGGCACAAAAACCGCATTAAAATACGGAGGCCCTACCGAAATTTTTCCGTAACCCAAGGCATCAACTAGCAAAGGGTATAATGTACCTAATAATACCGTTGTGGCAGAAACAACTAAAATAACATTACATAACAATAATGCGGTTTCACGTGAGTAAAGTGCAAAACGACTAAAACTTGCAACATTGCTTGCACGGAATGCATATAAAGTTAATGAGCCACCAACAGCAATAGCTAATAACACTAAAATAAACACACCACGAGATGGATCAGCAGCAAAAGAATGTACCGAAGTTATAACACCTGAACGTACTAAAAACGTTCCTAATAAACTTAAACTAAAAGTAAAAATTGCCAGCAAAATAGTCCAATTTCTGAAAGTACCTCGTTTTTCAGTTACCGCTAAGGAATGAATCAACGCCGTACCCACTAACCATGGCATGAAAGAAGCATTTTCAACAGGATCCCAAAACCACCAACCTCCCCAGCCAAGTTCGTAATATGCCCACCAACTACCTAATGCAATACCTAATGTTAAGAATACCCAAGCACCAATAGTCCAAGGACGCGACCACCGAGCCCAAGCGGCATCCATTTTACCCGACATTAGTGCCGCGACGGCAAAAGCAAAAGCAACAGCAAATCCCACATAACCTAAATACAGCAAGGGTGGATGAACAATTAAACCAACATCTTGTAGTAATGGGTTTAAATCGCGACCTTCAAGTGGGACATTTGGCCAAAGACGTTCAAAAGGGTTAGAAGTTAGTAATGTGAATGCAATAAAACCGACGGAGACCATGCCCATTACAGAAAGTACACGGGCAATAAATTCTTGTTCAACATTTTTTGAAAATTGAGCGACAGCCATCGTCCATGCGGTTAAAGAAAATACCCAAAGAAGCAATGATCCTTCATGTCCGCCCCAAACAGCACTTATTTTAAAATAATAAGGCAAATGTGTATTTGAGTGGTTTGCGATATATTTAATAGAAAAGTCATCAACGACAAAGCTATAAGCTAAAATCACAATACTAATTGCGGTAAAAATAAACATACCAAAGGTAAGTGGTTTAGCATAATTCATTAACTTATGTTGGGTACTATAGACACCAATTAATGGAATAATACTCAAGCATAATGAAAAAGCAAAGGCTATAACCAAAGCGATATGACCTAATTCAGGTATCAGCTCAGGTAAAATTTGGGGATTCATTCATTTCTCCGTATACACATAATTTTTATCCTTTAGGCTCAAGCATAAACAATAAAAAGGTACTAACTCATAATAGTTGCGCAATTCTAGCACACTTTTATCAAGGAAAAGATCAAATGCTTTATCCTAAATGATTTGATAATTGTTTCTTAATGTTACAAATTATCGAGTAACTATGTTTGCTAATTCTAACTATTGCTATGGTATGATATACCCAATGGACATAATAATAATCTAACTTCAAAATAAACAGCTAAACAGTAGCCATCAGGTAAACTTTGCAAGTTAATTAACTCGTACAATCAATTACTAAATTAATTCATTAAATAATAGAGAAACCTCACTTTGTCACAAGATCAAGCTAATATCAGCGATACCTCTTTACTTAGCGCAAGAAGTTTAACTTGTATTCGCGAAGATCGTCTGTTGTTTGATCAACTAAATATTACAATAAACGCGGGTGAGATAGTACAAGTTGAAGGCCCTAATGGCTCAGGGAAAACCAGTTTACTCCGTATTTTAGCTGGCTTATCTCAACCTTACGAGGGCGATATTTATTTTAAAAATAAATTAATAAATCACTCAAACGAAGAGTTTCATCAAGCGTTACTTTACTTAGGCCATCTGCCAGGTGTGAAAGGTGAAATGAATGCACAAGAAAACTTAGCATTCAACCTTAACTTGCATGGTTTACACTGTGATGACACATCGATAAAGCAAACATTAGCTAAGGTAAACTTAACAGGTTTTGAAGATAGTTTAGCTGCTCATTTAAGTGCAGGACAACACAGAAGAATATCATTAGCTCGCTTATATCAATCAACCGCTCGCATTTGGATTTTAGATGAGCCTTTCACAGCGATAGATAAGCAAGGTGTGTACGATTTAGAACAATTATTTAAAGCTCATATTAATCAAGGTGGTTGTATTGTTTTGACGACACATCAGGATTTACTGACATTCGAGCCATCCTCAATAAAAAAAATAACCTTAGACTACATAGTTGAGTAATAATAAATGTACCGCACTCAAAGCCAAATAAATCAAGATAAAAATAGAGGACAGCATGGCTGCAGCTAATTTGTCATATCGTGCTGTTTTTTCGCTCGTACTTAAACGTGATCTAACTATTGCTATGCGCCATAAAGATGACATTATTAATCCACTTTTATTTTTTGTTATTGTCATCACCTTATTTCCATTAGGGATTGGGCCAGAAGCGCAAACCTTAAGTCGTATAGCGCCAGGCATTATTTGGGTAGCCGCGCTATTATCAACTTTATTATCACTCGATAGATTATTTAAATCGGATTATGAAGATGGTTCACTAGAGCAAATGTTATTGAGCCCTCAACCTATCTTTGTTTTAGTACTTGCAAAAATTGTAGCTCACTGGCTAATAACGGGGCTTCCATTGATTTTAATTGCACCTTTGCTTGCTATACTTTTACATTTAAATGAACAAAGTTATAGCGCGTTAATGCTAACGTTATTATTAGGAACACCGGTATTAAGTTTGCTTGGCGCAATAGGCGTAGCCTTAACTGTCGGCATTAAAAAAGGTGGCGTACTACTGAGTTTACTCGTACTGCCCTTGTATATTCCCGTTTTAATATTTGCAACAAGCGCTATTGATACCGCAGCGCTTGGCTTACCTTACAGCGGACAACTTGCTATAATTGCAGCATTATTTTTTGGCTCTCTAACACTGGCGCCTTTTGCTGTTAGCGCTGCATTAAAAGTAAGTACTAATTAACATAAAGCTCGATTGATTAAGTCCCTGATAAAAATTCAGGATAACGGTATTTGTCCTAATAACCGAATGCTTATTCATAAGAGTAAATAACTATAATAGTTTTAGTAAAAAGAGAAGAGCATACTTATGTGGAAATGGTTACATCCCTACGCTAACCCAGAAGTGAGTTATCACTTAACTGGAAGGATTATTCCTTGGTTTAGCGCATTAACAATCTTGTTTTTATCTATTGGTCTTATTTGGGCATTAGCTTTTGCGCCCGCTGATTATCAACAAGGTGACAGTTTTCGTATTTTTTATATACATGTACCTGCTGCTTCATTGTCAATGGGCATTTATTTAGGCATGGCAATAGCAGCTTTCACCTCTTTAGTATGGCAATTTAAATTAGCCGATGCATCGGCTGCGGCCATGGCTCCTGTTGGTGCTATATTCACGGCTATTGCGTTAATTACCGGCTCAGCTTGGGGGAAACCTATGTGGGGAACTTGGTGGATATGGGATGCTCGATTGACCTCTGAACTTATTTTGTTGTTTCTATATTTAGGTGTTATTGCGCTACATAATGCTTTTGAAGATAAAGCTTTAGCAGGAAAAGCGGCTGGTATTTTAACGCTTGTCGGTGTGATCAACTTACCTATCATAAAGTACTCAGTAGAATGGTGGAATACTTTACATCAAGGCTCAACAGTCAGCAATTTGGGCAAACCATCGATGTCTGTTGAAATGCTTTGGCCTTTTGTATTCTGCTTCCTAGGTTTTGCTTTATTAGTTGGGACAATTGTTTGTATACGTTTTCGTAGTGAAATTTTAATTCGTAATAGTATAAGGCCTTGGGTAAAAGCATTAGCTTTAGAAAAGAGCCTTTCCAATAACGCTTTGGAGAATAAATAATGCAATTTGACAGTTTTAGTGCTTTTTTAGATATGGGTGGCTATGGCTTTTATGTGTGGTTATCTTTTGGTATCTCAACGGCCCTCATCTTAGCACTTATTTTTAACTCCATTTACGCCCATAAACAAGTTATTAAAAATATTGCTATGCGCCAGCAAAGAGAAAATAAATTACGCGAATTACGTTCACAACGTAATAAAACTCAAACTAACACACCTAAAGAGGTTATATAATGCACCCCCGCCGTAAAAAACGTTTAACAATAGTTGCCTCAATATTAATCGGTATTTCCTTTGTCGCCGGACTGGTACTTTATGCTTTAAGTCAAAATATTGATTTATTTTATACACCATCAGAAATAACTCTGGGTAAAGACGGCTCTGGTGCTACTCCAGAAATTGGTCAGCGTATTCGTATTGGTGGTTTGGTTGTACCTGGTTCAGTTAAACGTGATCCAGATAACCTGAAAGTTACTTTTAAGCTTTCAGATATGAAAATGCCAATTACCTTTAATGAAAATGATTTAATGATCTCAGTTTATTACGAAGGAATTTTGCCAGACTTATTCCGTGAAGGGCAAGGAATTGTTGCCAATGGCACATTAGTATTAGGAAGCTCTGGAGAATTACATATTGAAGCAAGTGAAGTGCTAGCGAAGCATGATGAAAACTATATGCCGACAGAGCTTGCCGATGCTGCAGGTAAAGATTATAAAAAGCTAGAATATACCAATAAACAGTTAGAGAATAAGAATTAACCACTCTCAAGTAGCGAAGTCGATTAGGAGAACACACTATTTGTTGTTCTCCTTACCTCACAGCCACTGAATTAATACACTACCGTCCTTAAAATCACTTAAGTTAATTTAGTTTGAAGTAACGTAATTAACCGAAAGTATACGATCTCCAATCTTGTTGAGAATCTCAACTTCCCCGTCACAAACAGCAATAATAGATTTACCATCTTTAAATTCTTTTGGAATAATAACTCTTCCAGATAAGTTCTGATCAAATATTTCCACCGTATGATGCAGTTCTAAACCATTATCTTGATAATAAATAATGGTCACTTTACGTTGAAGCTCCGACATAGTATTGACAACTTTAATAATAAATATGGTGATAGATTATACACGAATAACTTATTAGTAAAGCTATTTACTTTGCGCATAAAAAAACCCTGAACCATAAAGGCCCAGGGTCGATCAAATGACCGTTTAACGCACCCTCAACTTTCAAAATAAATAATTGAAATTATTAATTTTGACCGCAGAGATTTTTTACAAATACTGGCTAGAAGGAAGTACCAATATTCGTAATTCTTTCGTTAGTCGTAATTATGTATCTAACTACTTCCAACTTTTCATTTTGCAGCCTTTTACGGCATAAAATAGAATAAATAAATAACAAGGTAACATCACAATATACCCGCCTTGTTGCCCCATAGAAGTGCCGCTTGCCAGTCCCCAAAATAAAGGACCAAATGCGCCACCTGAAATCCCCATAACTAATAGTGCTGAACCAATACTAGTTAGCTTACCCATGCCAGATAAAGCTAAAGGAAATACTGCTGGCCAAACAATCGCATTAGCTAGACCAAGAAATGCTATTAGGATCAGTGTATCTGGGAATTGTGCTTCACCTAAAATAAATGAAAGCCCATTAGCGATAACAAATGAATTATTATCACCAAAAACAACACCTAAGCTCAGTAATACACCAAGTAGCGCAGAAATAGTTAATGCTGTTTGTTGCGAAATAAAACGAGGTATTAAAATAATACCTAAAATGTAACCAACAACCATGCACCCCATAGTATATGACGTCATCACACTATAATTTTTAACACCTAACGATAACGCAAACGTTCCAATGGTATCACCTGCAATGACCTCAACAGCCACATAGAAAAATAATGCTAATACACCTAGCGCTAAGTTAGGATGAGACAGCGCTTCTTTTAGCTGTCCTTTGTTATCACCTTCATCTACTTCTCTTTCTAGCTCAGGTAATGGCGATTTTTTAACAGCAAATCCTAATAAACCAATAAATAAAGCCATGCCCAAATACGGCATGACTAGCGCATCAGCCATACCATCAATTTCTATTGCGGTTAATTCAGTATTAGCCGTATCACCAAAACCACTTAAAATAAGCGCGGTAAAAACAATAGGAGCAACAACACCTGCACCTTTATTTAAGATGCCCATAACAGAAATACGTGCCGCAGCTGATTCTTCAGATCCAAGGCGAACAACATAAGGATTAACAGCTGTTTGTAATAAGGTTTGACCTGCTCCCATTACTAATTGAGCTAAGAGAAACAAAGCAAATATTTGTGTTTTAGCTGCAGGGATGAATAATAAGCCTGCAGCCATCATAGTCGCCATCCCTAATGCCATACCGTTTTTATAGCCAACTTTACGAATAATGGCAGCAGACGGTAGTGCGGTAAAAGTTACTGCGATGTAAAAAGAGAATAAGATCAAAGATGCTTGAAAAGGTGATAACTGTAATATTTGTTTAAGGTAAGGCATTAACGAGCCGTTTAACCAAGTAGCAAAACCTAAGATAAAGAATAGCCCTGCAACTATTGCCATAGGTAACACATTACTCTTTGAGTTATTTGATTGCTCTTGTTCATTTATAGGTAATGACATTTCTCTAACTTCCTCTTTTTTAGTATGTTAGCGATTAAAATAACACTAACTTTTTAATTATTTTTATTTACTACTCAAATAAATTTTATCGCTATTAATTAAACTTTTTCTCCAGCAATCCAAGTAGATAAAACAGTGAAATCTTCTTTTAAAACAACCATATCTGCCTGCATCCCTACCTTTAACTCCCCACGAATAATATTTTGATTTTCATACAAGTATTGTGCTGGATATAAACTCGCCATACGTATTGATTCACCTAGAGGAATATTCAAACCTAAATGTGTATTTTTTACTGCTGTAGCCATATCTAAAGATGAGCCTGCTAATTCACCGGTAGTTGACGTTAACTTGCCCTTGTCTACATAAACCGTTCTGTCATATAAAGGGAATTCTGTCATATTAGTTCCAGCAGGTGGCATTGCATCTGTGACTAAAAATATTCCTCCGGCAGGTTTAGTTTTAATCGCTAACTTACAACTTGCATAATCAACATGATGACCATCAACAATTAAACCACATTGAGTATTATCATTTAACAAGGCGCAACCCACGACTCCTGGCTCTCGACCTTGTAATGGTGACATAGCATTAAACAAATGCGTAAAACCAGTTGCGCCAGCATCAACCGCTTTTTGCGCTGTACAAAAGTCTGCATTAGTGTGTCCTAAACAAACTTTAATACCTAGTTCAACCATGCGCGCTATATCTTTTGCAGAAACAGTCTCTGGGGCTAAAGTAACCATCACTTGCCCCATGTCTTTTCGTGATAATATTTGCCATTCAGCATCAGAAATTGGACGAATAAGGTCACCACTGTGAGTGCCTTTTTTGGCTAAGGATAAATGAGGGCCTTCGAAGTGAATACCCACTATGCCTGGTATTTTCTTGGTTATTGCTTCTGATATAGCATCAGCTGCTTGCGTCATCACGTCTACTTTGTCAGTGATTAACGTTGGCATCATTGCTGTGGTACCAAACTTTGCATGAGCTGACATAATAATTTCAAGCTTCTCAACAGAAGGAGAGTCGTTAAATAAAGCGCCACCTCCACCATTAACTTGTAAATCAATAAACCCTGGCACAACTAAATCTGATGCTACAATATCTACATCATTAATATTTTGATCTATCGCGCTAATAACACCATTAGTAATGGTTAATACTTGATCATCAATAAATTGCTGACCATCAAATAAACGTTTGGCGTGAAATCTAAGTTGTGTCATTTAATGTTAATCCTTAAATATTTCTAGTGTGCCTATGCTAGTTATCGACTCGTTTCTAGCTCAACTACGCACTTTGAACTACACTTAAGCTTTGTTGCATTGCTAGCTCTTTACGGGCAAACAATACAGCTCCAACTTCTGGAGGACTTAATGGCTCGGCTAATTTTTCTTGCAAATTTTTATCAAGCCAAGGTTTCAACCGTATTGTTAAACCGCCAAGCATTGATATACGCGCGGGCATTTTAGTTAATAACACACGAGCAATACTATTAATGTATTCGGCACCCTCTGTGACAATTGCAATAGCAATATTATCGCCCTGCTCTGCAGCATCAAACACTAAATTTGCTAGTTGAGCAAAATAAGTTGCTTTTTTTCCCGCTACTTTTTCAACGATAGATGTCGCATCAGCACAATGTAATTTTGCTAATAACACATCATTCATTATTGAATATTCAGCAATACCATCAAGAGAAAGTAATACTTGCTTCACTGCTTGTAACCCAAACCAAGCACCACTACCAATGTCACCTTGAGGAAAACCATGCCCACCAATGATAACTTCTTGGTCATCAATACATGAAAATCCACAAGAGCCTGTACCTGAAATGATGACCGCACCATTACTACTATGATGAGCACCTAAACAAGCAATAAGTAAATCGTGCGCTAAAAATAAGCCTTTAAATGGGCTTTGCCATTCTTGCATTTTCTTAAACTGAATAGGTAAATTAACCCCTGCTAAACCAACGCCAGCATAAATTTCGCTTAAGTTAATATGTGTTAATCCTGCATCTTTTAATGCCAACAGTGCAGACTCTGTAATTGAATCAGTTGCTTGCCCTATTCCATGTAGAGGGTTGCCTGGTCCAGAAATTCCTGTTCCCAGAATTTCATTGTTTTCATTCATTACAATGGCTTTACACTTGCTTCCACCACCGTCTATTCCTAGAAATAGCGCTTTGTTATTGTCACAGCTTGTGAGCATACTAACCTCAAAATTTTTCTCAATTATTCAATATCTTGCTTTCGTATTGTTAGTGCTACTTCTAATAAATAAGCAATATAAAAAGAATTAAATTAAATTGATTTATTCATTTATCTTACCTTTAGATGACAGCGTTGTCATTTATTTTTTCATTAATTATTAATATTTACCAATATTTTAGTTAACGAAAAAATATAACATCCTGATATTAAAAGAAATATAAAGAATTAATTATCGATAAAGACGAAAAAATTATTGTTTTTCATCTTTATCGATAATATAAAAATCATTACTTAGTAACTTTAGTAATGCGCCCTGTTCTTAAACCATTAATAGCACGACTACGAACAGATACCGCCCCAGTTACTTTAACTGGTGCTGTATACGTGTGCCAAATTGACGGTCCACTTTCAGTATTATTTATTTGATATTCAATAATAAGCCCTGGAAAAGCGATATTAGCTTTTAGTACCCCATCTTCAATTACAGCACCTACTGTTGGCAAGCGATAATCTACTCCAGCTAACTCTAACTTAGGAAGCTCTTTTTGACCTAAAACTTGTGCAAATAAACGCCAGTCATCATCTCGAGATTTTTTCATATCTGTTGTAAATAAGCCTGTCGTTTGACTGTATATAGCGCCATCATAATTATATGGTATTGCCCAGCTAGGTAGATGCCAAGCGCGTTCTGCTAAAGCGATTAAACGTGGATATATTTTATGTTCTGCAACTTCATCACTACGTGTATTTTCACTCCAAAGTTGACCTTGAATGCCTAAAAAGGTTTGTCCTTTAGCTAGTTTCGACTTGGTATCATCAGCAACATAACTATTGTCTTCTCTGTCCAACCAAAACTCTGCATGAGCTGGTAAGTTATCAGGCATAAATTGAAAAACTTTCTCTGTGTTGGTATGACGAGATGCCCAGTAATAACCGTGTTCTTTTGGATCAGCCTCATATGGAAAGTCAAAATATAAAACATCAGGAGAAGAAAGCACGACTTGCCAATCACGGTTTGCTAAAGCATGTACTTTTTTATGCCCTTCCCAAAAAAGCACATCCCAAGAATTAGCTTGTACTATAGCAGGCATATTTTCCTTACGGGTATGTTCCATCCCGTCACTCCAACCTGCTACTTCAATATCAAGACTTAATAAAATACCAGCAACTCGTTCAATAAAGTAAGCGCCAAGATCACTCATCTTTGAAACGCCTTGGTCATTTTTTGCCACAAACGCTTTACATGCAGGCGATTCAAGCCATGCACCTGCAGTTTCATCAGCACCAATATGGTAACGAGTTAATGGTTGTCCAGCCTCACTATGAATTTGTTTTACTTGCGTCATTACTTCCAATATAAAATCGTATGTCGATTCAAGACAAACATTAAGCGTATTATCATTATAAAACTGCACTGACGAATATTCCGTCTTATCTTCGAAGTCATCAAGCAAGAATTGTGTTGCTTTTTCAGTTTCCTCAAGTGCCTGATACTTATTATATCGAGCAGCCATAGCCTTCATCGCCGCACGTGAATGTCCCGGCATATCTAGTGAAGGAATTACTTGAATATGTCTTGCCGTCGCTGCTTTTAAAATCTCTTGATAATCACTTACACTATAAAAACCATTAATCGATGACTCACTATCTACACCAGCACCTAACTGCGATATCAAACATGTTTGCTCTTGTGTATCGAAACAGCGTTTACTTGATAGCTCAGTAAGTTCAGGTAAACTTGGAATTTCTAGACGCCAACCTTCATCATCCCCAAGGTGTAAATGTAGTTTATTTAACTTATAAGCCGCCATTTGATCTAATAACGTTAGAATAAATTCTTTAGAATGGAAGTTACGTGCAACATCAACCAACATACCTCGAAAAGCATAATGTGGCTCATCATCTACTTCAACAACAGGCAAGGTTTTATGCCCTATGGTATACAAGCTTGCAAGTGACTGTAAGCCATTAAAAACACCATTCTCATCAACACCAATGATACTAATTTCTTTGCTATTAACAGATAGTTTATAGCTACCGATTGCTTTAGTATTATCTGGCTCCACTTTTAATGTAACAGGGTAGCCCTGATTGTTTTGCTTAAGACCTAGCATTGATAAATGCTTTAACGCCGCATCCACTGCCTTAGGGACTACATTTAAATAATCAACATTAATTCCTTCAGCCACATTAACCAAAGTATTGTTTTCATCAAAGCGAACTGATTTAGGTGTTGGTATGATTGCTTGAGAAATTGTCGGCAGCTCTTCCGCTAAATCAGCGACTCCTTGAGCATTACGCTTATATAAACTTTGGCTTGTTAACCATCGTGTGCTATCACCACTGCTGCGTTTAAATTGAGTAATTTCATCGGTAAAAGGCACAATAAAAGGTAATACTTCTAATTTAGTTTCTTGGTCTGTTATCGGTTTAGTACTGGTAATGACCCTAGCTTGTAAACCTAACGACGTAACCAGATAATTTGGTAGCGCATCGGTTTCTGATAGCATCCAGAAATTAGCTCTAAAAGTTACTTTTTTCGTTTCATTAGCTTTAAAGCCTGAAAAATTGTTTAACAAAGTAATTTTATGTAAATCACCATTTATATGCGTAACACTAAACTCATCACTTATCGATGATTGGACCGGAGAAATCTGACTGAAATAGATCGACCATCCTTTAGTATCGATAGGCTCTTTTGCAGTAAAACTTAACTCTACTTCAAAACAGGCACCATCACTAACATTAGCATCACAATATTGTGTTGGCACATTACTGATCACTCGGTATTTGACGTCAAGATTGTTGGCAATATTATCAATATCGCTTTGTTTAGCGTCGGGTAATGCTTTGGGCACAACAGATTCTATAGTCTGATTTGGTTTTTGGTTACTATTTTCACAACCTAAAAGAAATAAGCTCAATGACAAAGCAACAAATGTTGATAAACGCATCTTTGGTAGTGTTTTTTGATTCATGTTTCTAATCCATAAAATTTGTTTGATGCTCATTACAATGACGTACTAGATAAATACTAACTTACTACTCTACAATAAATGTTCACTATTAGAATAAAGTAACTTAATTCAAATAGTCGACGGCATTTATTTGCCAAGAGTATGAAAGATAAGTAAACAAAGTAACGTCATTAAATAATGAAAAACCCAGCATTTGCTGGGCTTTCGCAATATTAACTAATATTAGCTACTTATTAAAAGCGTATGCTAACACCCACTTTATAACGAGCTTCACCTTCAAAACTCCAAGCAGGGTAACCCGCTTTAAATTCATCAGTAACACTAGCATCTAAACTCGCAACACCAATTTGAATACTGTCTTCTTCGGTAATGTTAACCGCTTCAAAAGTAATATCGATATAGTCGGTTGCTGCATAAGAGCCACTAAAATCTAAAGAACCGTAATCTTGATGCTCTCTGTTACCGTAAAAACCAGGTAATTCACGCATCATGTACTCAGAGCGCCAGTTATAAGCAATACGTGCAGAGAAGTCATCATTTTCATAAAAACCAACTAAGTTAACAGTATGCTTAGACGAGTCAGAAAAAACACTCACTTCATCAGGGTAGTTTTCACCTGGAGATTCTGCATCGGCATAAGTGTAGTTAGCTGAATAACCAAAGCCATTATCAAACGCATCTTGAATTTGAATTTCTATCCCTTCAATTGAACCACCAGCGCCATTAACAGATTTACTTACCGTCCAACAGTCACCGTCAGCACCGCCACAATTAAGACCAATAGCAGCAGAGTCATTATCAATAATACCAATAGAGTTATTAAGTGTTTGCTGAGATGAAATAAAAGAACTAACTTCTTTAGTAAAGTAAGTAACACTTAACATAGCATCATCACTGAAATACCACTCAACACCAATATCTGCTTGGAATGCCTTGAAAGGGCTTAAACTAACATTACCTGTATTTTGAACTTCATTAGCAGCTATACCGTCGTGATAACCAGTTAATGCTTGTGTAGCAAACATATCTGAATAATTTGGACGAGAGATAACTTGTGCTGCCGATGTACGTAAAATGATATCGTCGGCTAAATCCATTACTACGTTAATACTTGGTAACAGTTCATTATAACTTGCTGATTCATTTGTTAAATTAGTATCTCTAACTCCTGTAGAGCTAAGTGCATAATGATCAGAAGATGCATCAGTTGTGATGTAACGAAGGCCTAGGTTTCCTCGGATACCGTCGGTACTAAAGTCAGCCATTGCATATATCGCAACATTTTCTTCGTCAACAGTTCCATATCCTGCTCTATCTTCTTCATAACCAGTAATAAAAGACTTAGAGTCGCTTAGCATAGCTGATAAGTTTGGTTCTGGTAGAGTAAAACCAGCGCCTGCAGAAATAGTACCTGAATAAAATGCTGAGGCATCTTGTCCGACAATGTCTGGAGCAATGGCGTTAAGCGTTTGCTGCTTAACACTATGATCAGCGTAACGGAAGCCTGTTTTAATAGCAGAAATAACACCAAGTTCAACAGGAACTTCTAAATCTAAATTCACATAAGTTTCTTCGTCAGAGTTAGGCTGTGTTTTAAGTGCCCAACTTGCCGATGCTAATTCACCTTGGAAGTCATCAGCTGTAAAACTTTTTCTGGCAATATCAATAGCAATAACTTTACCAGTAGCATCATATGTACCAGCATAATCTTCAGCAGTACCTAACCATGTACCATAGTTTGCTGTTAAATCAGTACCACCTTCAGCTTTGGTAGAACCAACACGACCAGATAGCGTGTAGGCATCCGCTTCATACTTAAAATCAAGATCAACAGTTTCAGAAGTCATGCCTGTTTCACGTGCCCAAGTTTGTGCCCAACCTGAGTCAGCACCGGTACCTGGTCGACGATAAAAAGTACATGCGCCAGCAGCATTTGTTTGCTCACAAGCTGCATCTTTATCATCAGGAAACATGGTAAATACAGAGGTATTAGCATTATCAGCTTCTAAGTCTAATGACATTATATTTAAACCAAACTCTAAATTGTCCGTTGGTCTATATTGAAAAGCTACGTTTACCGCTGTACGTTCACGTTCTTGTTGGAAAGTTGTTGGAACAATTTCTCCCCAACCTAGTAACGACTCTATGCCATTACGTTGATAGTCAGTTTCAGAATAAGAAGCCGCAACTAAAACACCAAATGATTCATCATCATTTTTCCAGCTGTATAAACCAGATAGTTCAGGGTCAAGAGCTTCAGAAACCGTTCCGTAGTCACCTTTAATACTTAAAAAAGCTGTATTTGAGTCTAAATCTAGTGGTTTACGGGTTTTAACGATCACCGTACCACCAATACCACCTTCAACTAAATCAGCTTGAGAGGACTTATAAACTTCTAGACCACCAACAATTTCAGAAGGAAGCATAGAGTAATTGAAACTACGGTCAATCGCTTGTTGATCATACCAACCAGTAGATGCAACTGAGTGGCCATTTAATAAAGTACGTGTTAACTGTGCTGAGGCTCCACGAATAGAGACTTGTTGACCTTGGCCAAACTGACGGGACACTGCTACCCCTGGAATTCGAGCTAAAGACTCACCAACATCGCTATCTGGAAATTTACCAACATCTTCTGCTGATACAACATCAACTACGGCGTCAGAAAAACGTTTACCGTTTAATGATGCTTTTAATGAACCACGAATACCAGTTACTTTAATTACTTCCATTTCTTTATCTGTAACTTCTTCTGCAGCCATTACCATTGGTGCAGTACCACTAGCTAAGATTAAAGCGATTGAACTAGCTAACACGCCTTTTTTAAATATTTTAGATGACATAGATTTCCCTTACTCATTTTTGTTTTATTTAATTAATTTCAATTTTCTTGTATCAGCGAACTATTGATAAATTTCACAAGCTTATCTGAAATAAACTATATCGAAGCTCTCTATCTTTTTAATACAGTAATATAAATATTTTATTTTCATATTACGACAGCGCTGTCATAAATCATGACAACGCTGTCATAAGGCGACTAAAACCATAACGCTTATTTTTAAATTTAGCTAGTCAAATTCTAAAAATAATTTAATTTAAAATGTATTTTTTCCTTAAGTGATTGAAATAAAGTAATTAAAATTTTTCTTTAATGTAGCTAAATTCAACTTTTAATTATCATAAATACGTCATAATTTTAACACAGAGTGAAATTTATCGTTAAATTATATGATTTGAATAAAAATAATAGCGCAATTTACCAATAAAAAAGGCGAACAAAATTGTTCGCCTTTCATAAAAATTTAATACGTGTTATTGATAATAAGCTTTTGGCATAATACCTTTTTCAGTATAACGATCACGTAAAGCATCTTGACGTGATTGAGTGGAAACAGGTTTACCATTAATCCACATAAAATCTACTTTGGTGCTTAACTCCAAAGGATCACCACTCCATAATACTAAATCAGCATTTTTTCCTACTTCGATACGACCTGAGTTAAGTTTAAATACATCAGCTACATTAGCCGTAAGCGAAGCAATAGCATCAGCTTTTGGTAAGCCATTAGCAACGGCAATACCAGCATCAAAGCGTAATTGATTAATATTATGACTTTCACCTTTAGGTGCTAAAATAATCTTAACGCCTGCTTTAGCTAATATTCCCATGTTAGCTAAAGAAACGTGCAATGAGTCAAAACTACTCGGTAAATTATCAATTGAGCTTAAAATAACCGGTACGTCCGCTGCTGCTATTTCTTTGGCAACAAGTACAGCATCACTCGCACCAACCAACACTAAATCAATACCATATTTTTTCTTCAAGGTAAGTAAAGCTAGTAAGTCAGTTGCTCTGTCAGCATAAGCTAATAATGGCTTTTCTCCCGCCAATAAAGCATTAACAACTAATTCATCACGGTTTGGCTCTTTCGCTTCTTTTTTCTCTTTCGCTGTTTGATTTTTTTGCTTCGCTAACGCTTTTTTAGCATCAGCAAACTTATAATCTAGCGCTTGTAACTTTTGTGCTCTAGAGCCTTTCCTTTCTGAGCCTAAATAAATAATAACAGCATTTTGCTTTTCAATAATACTCGAAAAATCACCCGATAAGTTAACAGCAAATGTTTGACCTGCAAACAGACCTTCTCCGCCAACGGGTGCCGATATATTACTCGTGATCCCACCTTTACGGGTATAAGGAATTAAAGTTGATTTAGGGTTGAATGCTAAGCTAGCGTCAAAGGTGATATCTGCCTTTTCATCCCTACCATCACGTGTTCTTGATACAGCGCCAACTTCAACTAAGCCTAAAGAATTCATGGTTCCAATAAAACCTGGGGTTAATACTCTTCCCTTGGCGTCAATGACTTCATCTGCTGCAATATTTTCAGGCCTATTCTCATTTTCATAAACTTGAGTAATGACTCCTTCATCAATAATAACAGTGGCTTGCTCTAAAATTCCTTGGCTTGCTACCGTATGAACAGTGGCATTAGTAATAGCCGTGATTTTAGCATTTACTGCAGTACTCGTTAACGCTAATACGGTAAGAGATGCTGTTACTAATGAACGTAAAATAAATGTTTGTTTTTTTTGTTGAATATTTTTCATTAGTTATCCCCTACTCTTGCCCTAAAAGAAAATCACTTTTCGCTTGATATTTTTCATCGAAACGATCGTACACTTTTGCGCCATCAACAAAAACTTGTTCAGCACGTGCATAAACACTAAAGGGATTAGTATTCCATAAAACTACATCTGCATTTTTGCCGATTTCTAAGCTACCGGTTTTATCATTAATACCTAACGATTTTGCTGCATTAGCTGTAATCCATTTAATTGCATCTTCTTCTTTTAGATTAAAACCATTATCAATAGCACGATATAACACCTTGCCGGCTTCTTGGTTTAATCGTTGAATTGTCGTTTCAGAATCCGAATGAACAATAGCGCATGAATTTTTCACAGCATCAACAATTGCTACGTTTTCATCAACCATATCATAGGCTTCCATTTTAAAGCCCCACCAGTCAGGCCACATGGCAACACAATTTCCATTTTCAGCTAACTCGTCTGCAATTTTGTAAGCTTCTACCGCATGATGAAAAGTACCAGAGTCATAGTTAAACTCTTTAGCTATGTCGACCATTACAGCCATTTCTTCTGCTTTATAACAATGATTATGCACAAGAATTTCACCGTCAAGTACGCCCATTAAAGTATCTAATTCTAGGTCTCTTTTCGGCGCTTCAGGATTTTTACCTGCGTCATAATCACTATTATATTTAGCCCATGCGCGTTTATATTCAGTTGCTTCAGCCCAAGCTGCTCGATAACCAGCAACATTTCCCATACGCGTTGAAGGCATTTGCTTTCTGCTACCATAAACACGCTTAGGATTTTCTCCGCACGCCATTTTCAAACCGTAAGGAGCATCAGCAAACTTCATCGCTTGCATAGTATGACCAGGAACATTTCGTAGAGTTACGCCACGGCCACCAAATAAATTGGCTGAGCCAGGTAAAATTTGTAATGTAGTTATGCCACCTTCTCTAGCTGCTTCAAAACCAGGATCTTGTGGCCAAACACTATGTTCAGCCCAAACCTCAGAGGTATTAGGCGAGGTCATTTCATTACCATCAGAGTGTGATTCAACACTAGGGCTTGGGTATACACCTAAATGAGAATGCACATCAATAATACCAGGGGTTATCCATTTACCTTGCGCGTCAATAACTTCTACATTGGTTGCCGTTAAATCAACACCAACTTGTTTAATTTTACCATCAATAATAAGAACATCTGCATTATCCATACGTTCACCAATACCATTTAATACAGTGGCATTAGTAAATAAGGTGTTTTGTTGTGGTAATACTTTGTATGTACTTGGGAATGGGTTTTTATTTATCGTGACTTTATCATCTTGTTTTTCGTTGGGTGAACACGCAGTCAAAGTAAGTGACACTGCGGTCAAAGCTAAACTCAGCTTAAAAGGTATTTTTTTCATGTTTATTCCTTTAGGTAAATAACAGCTATTATTATTTTTCATGGCTATTCAAGTAGTATCGAAAAGTTTTTCCTAGCTAAAATATATAAGAAAATTATTTTTACTTTGATATTAAACAACCCGATCTGGGGTTAAATAGAATAGTTTAGACCTAAAAAGAATATTATGTTTGACCAGTAACGACAAGCCCTTAGCGCTATAAGTAGCGTGTTTGAGACAGAATTACGACCAATGGTATAAAAATTGAGATAGTTTACTGAGGAGCATTCTTAATATTTAATGAATCAATATTTAATGAATCAATATTTAAATGGATCAATAAAACCTAGGTAAAACTAAGTCAGTTAAACTTAGTTAAACGTCGATAAGAATAACCGTTTGATTTTTTTATATCTAAATAACAGTAACATAATTGCCATAGCAAAATAGAACAAAGGCGATGTTAATTCTGACTTAACCGACCAGTAAAAATGGATTGCTACCAATAAAATGATGATATAGCTCACATTATGTAGCTGTTGCCATGATTTACCCATTTTACGTTTTAACTTATTTATAGATGTAATACTTAACGCGGTTAATAAAAAGAAAGCCGCCATACCAATGGTAATATATGGACGTTTCCATACTTCACTAATAAATAATGCGCCATCAAATTGTATTTCAAAAGATAAAAAGTTAACTAAGTGGAATAAAGCATAAGTATAAGCATAAAGCCCAAGTAAGCGTCTAACGTTCAACAAATAACCTTGTTTAGTTAATTGAGCGATTGGCGTAACACTTAACGTTATTAACAATAAATTAAACGCTCCTATACCAGTAAAATGAATAACACTTTCAACTGGATCTGCCCCTAATTTATCATTAAAAGCTAAAAAATATAAATTAACTAATGGTATCAAAGCACCTAAGTGAATAAGTACTTTTAATAAAAACACTTTAGTATCATTTTTCATATTATCTAAACAGCTTATGTTTGTAGAAAGACATCATTTACATTAAAAGTTTTTTGATAAATCCATACCTTTATAAAGATCAGCAACTTCTTCGCCATAACCATTAAAAGGTAGTGTTGCAACACGATTACGCGAAAAAAGTCCTCCCGTTGTTATACTACGTTCACTCGCTTGGCTCCACCTTGGGTGATCATGATTAGGGTTAACATTAGCGTAAAAACCATATTCTTTTGGTGCCAGTTTATTCCATGTGGTTGGCGGCTTATGCTCAAGTAATTTAATGCCAACAATTGATTTAATACTTTTAAACCCATACTTCCACGGAACAACCAAACGAATAGGTGCACCATTTTGCGGAGGCAGTGTTTTACCATATAAGCCTACGCTCATTAACGTTAAGGCATTCATCGCTTCATCTATACGTAAAGCTTCTACATAAGGGAAAATAAGACCACCACCTAAACGTCTGTCTGCTTGCCCAGGCATCTGTTTAGGGTCATGCAACGTTTCAAAAGCCACATACTTAGCACGAGAATTAGGCGCTACTTTTTTAAGTAAACCAGCTAAAGAAAAACCAATCCAAGGAATAACCATTGACCAGGCTTCAACACAACGCAAACGGTAAATACGTTCTTCTAAAGGAAACATGTTAGTTAAGTTGTCATAATCAAGCGTTATTGGATTATCACATTCGCCTGATATTTTTAACTGCCAAGGGGCAACATCAAAGCCTTGTGATAGCGCTAAAGGTTGATCCTTTTGAGCGCCAAATTCATAAAAATTATTATGTGAAATCACCTTATTTTCAGGTGTTCTAAGCAGGTGCTCATTTGTTGAGTCTTTACTGAAATTAAGCGCTTTGGTTTGAAACTTCACCTTCTCTTTATCATCATCTGAAAAAAAGCCCGCTTGCGCTGTAGAGGTAATGGCAGAGCTCATTACTGCACTCGCACCTAGAAACCCCATTTTTTTCAATAAACTTCGACGTTCAAGATATACCGATTCATCGGTAACGTTGCAATCTTTAAGGGTATTTTTTGTCGGGATATTAATCAGCATATCAGTATCTAATGGTTCATATTAAAGCACATGAAATAGTAGACACTGATATAGCAGAAATAATTTCAATTATCTCGATTACTGACTAAATTTTTAAACAATCATTTACTGCTTAAACTGAGAGATATTATTATTAAAAGAAAAACTATGCTGTTTTTACTAACTGTTGTAAATGCGTAATGACATCACTTGATTCATAAAGCCACTGTACTTCACCATTATTTTTCTCAATACGCAAACAAGGCACAGTACGTTTGCCCCCCTCACGAATAAGCTCTTCGCGGTAATCATTTTTTTGGTTAATGTTACGCAATTCTATATTCAAACCTTCACGCTTAATTGTACGGCGTACTTTTACACAAAAAGGACAACTAGGTAGTTGGTACAAACTTAAATTTTTAGTATTCTCATCAACTTTTTTCTGTTCTTCAACGGTTCTTTTTGGTGATTTTGGTGAAAAAATAAAATTTAGTAATAAAATAAGGCGACCAATTGGCCAGCGTATGAGCGACATAATCATAGTATTGTTTCTATAGTAAAGTGTGTATTAAAACTTTTATTTAAAAAGTGCGTTAAAACATCTAATTTGATCATTAAACCAAATTCGGTGAAGGTGAAATAGTTTAGCATGAACCATCTTTGTTAGCCCATACATAACCCGAGAAGAATATTGCTTAAATGTTACTGAATATCTTGGCTTTGATCATATTGAGTCAGTTTATTAAATTTAATCATGGCGCGTAGCTCTGTTATATATTCCATCCCGCGCTCAGAATAACGACTTAAACCTTCAGCTAAAACAAGCCCTGTTATCGGCTGCTTGTCAGCTCTTTGTTGTGCCCGTATATTTCGTAATGACTGATATGCAGGATGGCTATTTAAATTATTCATATAGCTTTCAAGTGACTGTTGAGGTGAGTCAAAAGCAGCAACTTCATGGCTCTTACCAGAGTCTCTTTTATTAGGAATAAGTCCACAACCTTTTTCAAAACACCATTGACCAAAAAAATTATTACCGAGTTGAGCAAACCTTGAGGTTCCCCACGCACTTTCATTAGCTGCCTGTGCTAAGACAAGTGATGGCGGTAATACATCAACACGCTTAAGTAGTTTTTGCCAAAAAATATCATCGTCAATAGTGGCGTCTGTGACTCTGTACTGAATTGCTATATCGGCAATTTTTCGCTTATCCCACCAACTGATATTATTTCTATTTTCTGACCATAAAAGTAACTGCTTTCTTGTCTTTTTTATAGTGACATTCTTTTCATCAATAAGCGGATTAAAGTAATTAAAAAAAGCTGATTTTCTCTCCGTACCGGCAGCGTATTCTTCAAAGTTAGGTCGCTTTGGTTCGTGTGAATAAAGGGTGATAACGAGTGTAAGCACTAAAACTAATACGGCTAATAAAATTGATATTCGTTTATTATCAAATGCTTTATTCATATAGCTTCCTTAATTAAATGAGTTTTAGGGCCATTTATTCGTTACGTTAACTTATTGAAAATCTTTATTGAGTACCTTATTTAGGTGTATTTATACTTAGGTACGTTTATGCTTAGCTCCGCTTACTTTTAGGTATATAATTCAAAATAGAAACGGGAACGACTTTTTTGACATCAAAGCCTTCAAATTCTTTCCGATTAATCACATGGCCTAGCCTACTTTCAATAGCACATAAGTTTCTAAAGTTATCTTTGGAAACAAAAGATACTGCTTCTCCAGATGCTCCAGCTCGACCTGTTCTACCTATTCGATGAATATAATCATCAACATTGTCAGGCAGATCATAATTCACTACACGCTCAAGTGCGCCAATATCAAGACCACGTGCAGCAATGCCTGTTGCAACTAAGTATTTAATTTTCCCTGATTTAAAATCATGCCATATTTGTTCACGAACGGCTTGTGTTCTTCCACTATGGATAGCTTCTGCTTTTATGTCACGTTTTTCTAACTGACTTACCAATTTAGCAGCCCCATGTTTTGTTTCAATAAAAATAAGCGCCTGCTGCCATTGCAAACTTTTTATTAAATGACTTAATAATGCCGATTTATTACCTTTATCGGTAGTTACCAACCATTGCGCTATTTTGGGCTTTGAAGCACTGTTTTGAGCGATAGAGATTTCTACCGGGTGATTAATAGTTCTTTTAGCTAAGGCACGTACTTCATCTGAAATAGTAGCAGAAAACAATAAATTTTGACGTTGTGTAGGTAAGCGCTCAATAATTTTATTAATGTCATCAATAAACCCCATATCAAGCATTCTATCAGCTTCATCTAATACTAACATTTCAAGCTCATCAAAATGTAAAGCACGTTGATGTGTCATATCTAATAATCGGCCAGGTGTCGCAACAATAATATCAACTCCCCATATTAGTCGTTGCTTTTGTGGTACGGCATCAACACCACCATACATAGCCATAGAACTTAACGTTAAATATTTACTATATGAGCTAATACTTGCTTCAACTTGCACCGCTAATTCACGTGTAGGAACCAATATAAGTGCACGTATACGTTTGCCACGCAACTTACGATCTGTATTTATTTTTTTTGTATGTAACTGCTCTAAAAGAGGCAAAACAAAGCTCGCAGTTTTACCTGTACCTGTTTGCGCGCCAGCAATAAGGTCTTTACCAGACAAGACAACTGGTATTGCTTGCTTTTGAATAGCAGTAGGCTCTGTATAAGCTAAATCAGCAACAGCTTTTAAAATGGGTTCAGATAATCCAAGGGTTGAAAATGACATGTAGATCCAGAAGAGTAAACTGTGTTAATTAGAATAAATAAAGCGACTACAACGTAAAATCGCTTATTAAAGAGAGGTTAGCAAACTATTGTTGTGCTTGTATTTTTAACCCATTTAGAAAAGTTGAAAGTACATCATCACTGCAGTCTCTGTAGTGCTTATGGTTTACATTTCTAAAAAAAGCACTTAGCTCATATTTACCTAAGCTTAAACCGGCTAATTCAAGAATATTAATAACATCATCAGCTTTAAGTCCAAAGGCTATTTTTAGCTTATTAAAAATAGCATTATTTGTTAATACTTGCTCAGCTTGACGTTGAGGCGTATCGTCCTTAGCACCTCTTTTCTCAGTGATTAAACCATTTAAAAAGCTTGCTAATTCGCTATCAGAGAGTACTTGATAAGCACTGTCATTTTTCTCTTTGAAAAAATCGGCTAACTGTTCTTGGGTAAGAACACATTCCCCTAGCGCAAATACGACAAGTATTTTTTCATCATTAAAATTTAAAATCGTACTGATACGACGAAGAAGGTCATTATTTATCATTAATTTGCCCAGAGCTGTAAAAATAGTGAAAGTGCTTATAGTATAACGGCTATCAACCTATAAGCGCTATCACATTCATACAATATGCTCGATTACATTACTTAAGCTTTTGCTAACGCTTGTTCAATATCGGCAATAATATCGTCAATATGTTCAATACCCACAGATATTCTAACAAGATCTTCAGAAACACCCGCAGATTTAAGCTCTTTGTCATTTAACTGTCGATGTGTCGTCGATGCAGGGTGACACGCAAGTGATTTTGCATCACCAATGTTGACTAAGCGTAAAATCATACCAAGAGCATCGATAAATCGCCCACCAGCTTCACTACCACCTTTAATACCAAAACTTAAGATACCTGACGCTTGACCATTAGTAACAGTTTGGCAAAGTGCATTATAAGGACTTTCAGGTAAAGCAGCATAATTAACCCAATTTACTTTTTCATGGTTGCTCAGATATTTAGCGACCTTAAGTGCATTTTCACAATGGCGCTCCATGCGTAAGCATAAAGTTTCAAGACCTTGCATGATCAAAAATGAACTATGTGGTGATAAAGCAGCACCTGTATTTCTAAGTGGTACTACACGACAACGACCAATATATGCTGCTGCGCCTAATGCTTCAGTATAAACAACATCATGATATGAAGGATCTGGTTCATTTAACATTGGAAATCTATTTTTATTTGCAACCCAATCAAATTTTCCTGAGTCAACAATAATGCCGCCAATAGTTGTACCGTGACCACCAATATATTTAGTTAATGAGTGAACAACAATATCCGCACCATGCTCAAACGGACGACACAAAGCTGGACTTGCAACGGTATTATCAACAATTAACGGCACACCATGTTTGTGTGCAATTTTAGCGAGTCCTTCAAGATCGATAATATTACCCGCTGGGTTACCAATAGATTCACAAAAAACGGCTTTTGTATTCTCATCAATTAAGTTATCAAATGAAGCTAAATCATCACCTGAAGCAAACTTTACTTCTATGCCTTGTCTTGGCAAGGTATGTGCGAATAAATTATAAGTACCACCATAAAGCTGACTAGTACTGATAATATTATCACCTGCTGATGTAATAGCTTGAATAGCATAGGTAATTGCCGACATACCCGAAGCAACAGCTAACCCTGCAATACCACCTTCCATTTGAGAAACGCGTTGTTCCAATACATCCGTTGTTGGATTCATAATACGCGTATATATATTACCTGGAACTTTTAAGTCAAATAAATCAGCACCGTGTTGTGTGCTATCAAAAGTATAAGAAGTTGTTTGATATATAGGTGTTGTTGCAGCCTTGGTTGTGGTTTCAGAGTCATATCCATGGTGCAGTGCTAAAGAGGCTAGTTTCATAAAATTCCCTAATTGATGTTATTATAATTGGAGTTAATCTATCTTAATGCTCGTAAAATTTAAATAAAAACTCATATCTATTAGCCATAAGATATATGAATAGTCACTTTGAACTTGACTCAGGATCCTATGCGCATACAGATAAACTCAGGAGATTTCGTATTATGTAACCAACGAAATGACAAGCACAATGACCTACGTAGTGACGAGTAGGAAATTATGATCACGTCAAGTCAGAGAATAACGAAAGTAATGCGCTACCCAGTATCAGATATTAACCAAAAACAACAGTCTCATCATTATCTAGCCATAGCGGATACTTAAACATAACTTTTGAAAACATCGGACTTTGTAAATAATGGTTAAGCCATTGTCGGATTTTGGGATAAGGCGCTTGTAAATACCATTGACGCTCTACTCTGGCAAACTGCCGTATAAAAGGTAACAACGCGATATCTGCTAAACTCTCTTTATCAGACATAATAAATGCATGACAATTTAACCGCTCTTCTATCATTTTTAGGTGATTTTCACAGGCATATCGGCATTCAGTAATATTATCTTCGTGATACCGTTTAGCGCATCGATATGCTTCGAGCTTCGTCTTAAATTCCTGATCGAAAATAGCAATTAACCTAAGCATTTCGTCCAGCTTATTCGTACCTGTATTAACTTGTTGGTTATGCAAAAGATCGTCAGGATCACTCTGCTTTAAAGCCCACAACATAATATCTAAACTTTCATCGATTACGGTTGGTACTTTTTTATCTAACACCAAAACAGGCACAGTACCTTTAGGCGATACTAGGAGCATTTCATCGGGTTTATTACTTAACACAATATCGCGTAATTCAATAGGTTGCTTGGATTTAAATACGGCTATTCTGGCTCGCATAGCATACGGACAGTTTCTAAGGGAATAAAGTATAGGAAGGTTATTCATTACGGATATATTATCTGTTGTCATTTTATTTCCTCATACTTTTACTAGCTAATGTTTTTTCAATGGGCTTATACCATCAAATTGTATCAACATTATTAATCAAAACAATTTAGACATAATAATATAATGGCAGTACGTCGTAAAAAATTAACAACATTTCCTAGCTAAGCAAGTACAATAGCAATCTTTTAAACATGAATATTTATAATGTAACCATTTGAAAAACCATTTAGAGATTTTATGCATTTATTAAAACGAGTTGTTCATCATGCTATTGAAGAACAAAACTTAACACCTGCTCACCCTAAAAGCTTTACTCGAATTGCCACCAGAGCAATAGTCATAAAAGACAAAAAAATATTATTAATGTTTACTGAGCGTTATAACGATTACTCATTACCTGGTGGCGGTGTTGACCAAGGTGAAGCTTTAATTGATGGTTTAAAGCGAGAGTTAAGTGAAGAAACCGGTGCATTAGAGATAAACAACATAAACCCTTTTGGCTTATACGAAGAGTATCGCCCACATAATAGCCAAAAACACTTTCCAAACTGTACTATTATGCATATGCTTTCATATTGTTATGTCTGTGAGATAGCAGACCAATTAGGCGAAAATAAATTAGAAGATTATGAAGTAAATAATGGTATGCAAGTACGCTGGGTTTCAATAGATGAAGCTATTAAGCATAATAAAGAGACCATGAAAAATGATGAAAAGCAAGGGCTATCCATTCAGCGTGAAACGTATTTATTGCAAAAAATTAAAGCCCAAATTATTAATAGTAAACCTGATGCTTAATAGCAATCACAAATAGAACTAACGACTCTAAACATATTGTTTACCTATTTATTGAGATAAGTAACTAATAAAGTTTTGAGTTATATTTACTTAAGCACTAATAAGCTTGAAAAAATCAATATATATAGCATACTTACTCAATTAAATAATTTATTAAGAACTCACGCCTTGACCTATTTTTATTTAAAATCATATTTCACAAAGCTTATTGTGATTGTGGTTCTAGCCTCTATTGCTTTTCAGTCTCTTGCTAGTGAGCCAATTCTACCTATTTTAAAAAAAAAGCATCTCAACAATAAAAAATTTGAGCTCGGTAAATTATTATTTGTAGATACAAGGTTATCCAAGAATCAGGATAGGTCTTGCCATTCCTGCCATAACTTAGCATTAGGTGGAGCTGATGGTTTAAAAAAGCCTGTTAATCTAGCGTTTAATTCTCCTACCATTTTAAATGTCAGTAAAAATTATTATATTGGATGGAAAGGTGAATATAGCCAATTAAAGCCTCAACTAGAAATGATACTTCAAAAGCCTGATGTAATGGGTACAGATTGGGCATTTGTAATACCCGCATTTAAAAAAGATCAGTTATATTCAAAACTATTCTCCTCTATTTATAACTACGGTATTTCAAAAGAAAATATTATCGATGCCATTTTATACTATGAAAGCAACTTAATTTTGCCTTCAAAGTTTGATGAATTTCTTTTAGGTGATAATGATGCAATAAGCTTATCAGCCAAACAAGGCTATAATAACTTTAAAGATTATGGCTGTGCATCGTGTCATCAAGGAGCCAACGTTGGCGGAAATATTTTTCAAGAACTTGGCGTAGTTCTTCCTTACAAAGGTATTATTGGTCAATACAAAACGGAGAAATTACGTGTTCCTTCATTGAGAAATGTTGCAAAAACAGCTCCTTACTTTAGCGATGGTACGGTTAAATCACTAAAAAAAGCAATTGAAATAATGGCCAAGCATCAACTTGGACAAAAACTAACAGATACAGAAATTGATCAAATCGCTGATTTTTTAAAGTCACTCGATAGTATTATGGAGTGATATGCATGAAAAAAACTAAATTAATATTTGTCCTCATTATTTTATCTTTTTCTCTTATCTTAGCTATTTACGGTGCTTACCATCGATATAGTAATCTCAAAAACACTATGGAAATACAAGATAGCATTCTTCAATTAGTAGAATTAAAGTCTGCTAATGCTGAGTGGGATATCGAATTGAATAGAATTCACAGTGATAACATTCCTCACTTTGATTTAGTCAACAGTGCCGCGGTAAAATATGAAAAAGAAATGATGCTATTTCTAAATAAAACCGCCAATTTTAAAAAATCAATTCAAGAATCTACAGCCGACCTAGTTATTTTATCATCGATGAAAAAACAGAGTATGAACGACTACTTATCAGAAGTTGCTGTTACTAGAAATTCTTTAAAATTTTTAGATACTTTATTGTTTTTTCTACATTCTCAATATCAAAATGACGAAAATATTCTTAGGTTTCTGACTTACGCACAGCACAGGCTAACAACTTTAATTGCGTCAAATCAAAATATTCATCTTAAAGAACAAAAAAAGCCGGCTGAATGCCAACAATGTACTTTGGAGCAAAATGAGGCTATTTTCAAAGTTAACCAACATTTAGAGCTTTTAAAAGAGCAAGTGTTATTATCTCACAAAGCTAGGGAGGCTTTTTATAATCCTGAATATGAAGCTCTATCAACAAACCTCTTTGATGAGTTATCGTCTATCTATGTAGAAGCAGACATGGTTCATCAAACCATTCAAACTAAAGTGCTCATGTTTACGGCTATATTGGTAATAATAATAGTTATACTCTTAATACTATTATATTGGTTATATCGGACCATAGACGGACACCGAACTACTGGTATTACAGACCCTCTCACAGGTCTGTATAACCGAAAAAAACTATTTGAAAATTTAAAAAATTTGATACCTTCACATAAAAAATCAAATAGTAAATTAGCATTACTTTTCATTGATTTAGATGGCTTTAAAAGTGTCAATGACACTCATGGTCATGACATAGGCGACAAACTACTACAATTATTATCGGAACGATTAACAAGTAGCGTAAGAAAACAAGATTCTATTTACCGAATAGGTGGTGATGAGTTTATAATTCTTGTACAAGAATTAAATAGGTTAGAAGATGCAGAGTCTATAGCACAAAGTATACTAACGAAATGTAATAAACCCTATTTACTAGATAAGAACAACTGTAACGTAACACTGAGCATTGGTGTTAGCCTCTTTCCGGATCATACTGAAGAGCCAAATAAATTACTTAAATATGCTGATGAAGCAATGTATAAATCAAAAAGAAATGGCAAAGGTATAGTGACAACATGGCATAGTGACATATGTTCTTGATCAAAAAATATATACAAAAAAACGCTTAAAAATTACTGTTATTTATTTAGCATTGACCAAGTTTTAGGCGCACTGCCATTTAAACGCCTAAAGGCTGCAGAAAATTTACTGGGATTTGAATAACCAACAATCATTGACGTTTCAGTAACACTATACCCCTTAAGTAATAGGTCTTTAGCAATTACCATTCTCCGCATAGTAATGTACTCAAAAGGTGCATAACCAGTAGCACTTCGAAAAGAACGAGTAAATGTACGAATATCTAAATTGACATATTTAGCAAGAGCACTAACACGAATATCTGAATAAATTTGACTATTAATATACTCAAGTGCACGCTTTAGCAGCTTATCAGAAAGAGGTTTAACTAATTGGGTAACGGTTTTTTTAGCTCGATAATTAGCTAGCTGCTTTAAAACAATAAGTAAGCCGTGCTCAAAAAACGCACTAGTTAACCCATTAACTTCAGCATCACGCCATAAAGCCGTTAACACAGAGGTTAATAAAGGATCTTTATGAAACACTGATGCCGCAGACATAAAATCTTCAATAATAAACTTTTCATTAAGATTCTCCTCTAGGGAAGAAAGATCTATAGCAATGCCTAACATAGATGTGCCTGAACAATATATTTCTGATTTAGAATTGGGCAATGCAATCAAAACATCTCCTGTTCGAATAACTCCTTCTAAGTTCGCCTCATTTGAAAAACGTCCAAACTTACTTACACCTGAAGTGCATAAATTAATCATAAAACGAGAACTAGGCTCTTGAATTTGTTCAAATGCATCAAATTGTGCATGTGCTATTTGTGCAATGCCATTAGGACTGCTAAGCGATAATGATGGTTTTACACCATACTTTGCTAATCGATGATTAAAGTCATCATGCTCTTGCTGCCACGTTTTAATACTCATCAAAAATTAATTCCTAAATGATTACGCAAATGGAGTGATATCCCCCTATTTGGAGTGGTATCAAAAATCCAAACATCTTACAATGAATGATAATTATTCGCAATTGAGTAATATAATTAAATATAAAGGAAGGGAAATGAAGTTACTACCATGCTTAAGTGTTTGTGTGGCAATGATTGTAAATTGCTCATCAGCATATTCACAAGAGATTGAAGAAAATACAAATAAAGAAGAAAAAGAAAAAACAGAGCGAATTATTATTACAGGTGAATTGATTGAACGATCTATATATCAAACGGCAAATAGCACAGAAATATTAGATGAATCAATACTTCAAAATCGTGCGGGTTTAAATACAGTGCGCGATATATTAAATTCAGCAGCAAACGTTTCCGTTGTAACAGGCACAGGTAAAGCGCCTACTGTTCGTGGTGTTGATGGAACAGGAGCCTCTGAAAACGCTAATGCATTTTTTGCAGGTAGTCGCTCACGTTTAAGTTGGCAAATAGATAACCGCCCAGCAAGCTATAACGAAATTGTTTTTGGTGATATAGGTATATTTGACCTTAGCCGTATTGAAGTACTTAAAGGCGCACAAAGTACTTTAATTGGTAGAAATGCAATTGCGGGCACTGTCATTATAAAGACTAATGATCCAAGTTTTAATAATGAAGCAGTAATACAATTAGCAACTGGCAACTATCAACAACGTAGAACATCAGCAATGATCAACGCACCGATTATTGAAGATCAAGTAGCAATTCGTCTTTCTGGTGATTTGTACAAACGAGAGTCTCCTGTTAATTATACATCATACGAGGGTGTCGATAATCCAGGTGAAGTAAATGCCTTATCTTTACGAGGAAAGGTACTCATCACGCCTGACTTTTCTCCAGGTAGCGAGTTATTATTAACATTTTCTCAAACTGATTATACAGCGCCTAATAGTGAAATAATAACCAAACCCTTTGACGATAAGTTATCTAACTTTCCACAACAGCCTGTACATAACCCAAAAACTACTTCTGTGGCAGCAGATTTTAAAACTGACATTTCAGACACGACACGCTTAACATTTAGTACCTCAACAACACAATTTAAATTTAAACGTAAAGCCGCTCCAAACTCGAGTAATGCGACGATAGAGACTACGGAAATAGTACTAGAGCCAAGAATTTATTATGAAACAGATTCAGGGTTATCTACCGTGAGTGGTTTGTATTACCATCAAGCAGATCAAGATGAATTTATTGAATTTTTCGGTGGGCAAAATTTTAAAGATAAATCCGATACTATAGCCGCATACAATGAAACGGTGTTACCACTCAATCAGAACATTGATCTTTCTTTCGGGCTACGTTACGAACAAGAACATCATCAACGTAATGGTGGTGACCCTACAGGAGAATTAGTCTCTATTTTTGTCGATGAAACTTATCGTGCTTTATTACCTAAGTTAGGTGTGAATTTGCAGCAAAACGAAACAACTAGTTGGGGAGCTCAAATTTCACGAGGCTACAATGCGGGTGGTGGCGGAATTACGTTTACCTTCCCTATTGTTAATTACGAATATGATGCTGAATATGTATGGACATCTGAACTTTATGGACGCCAAGAGTTTTTAGATGGTGATCTATTTTTAACACAAAATATTTTTTATTCTAGCTACAAAGACATGCAATTACCATTTGACCTAACACCAGATGACTCTAGAGATGAAGCATTTGTTGTGCGTAATGCTGATCGTGTTGAAACAAGTGGTATAGAGCTAAGTGCTACATTATCCGTAACACCTAGTTTTAACGTGTTTATGAACCTTGGTTTATTGAATACTAACATCAGTAAATATCCAGGCTCAGGCATTGAGGGAAATGAGTTATTAACTGCCCCGAGTATAACGTCGAATTTAGGTTTTTCTTGGACCCATAACCAATGGTCGGCAAGCATGGTAACTAGCTCTACGAATGGTTATTTTACAGATGTTAATAATAGGGATAACGCGAAGACCAAGAGTTATATCATCGCTGATGCAAAAATCTCTTATGATTTCGAATATATACGAATTTATGGCTCTATTAAAAATATCGGTGATATAGATAGTTCTGTAGCGCGTTATCCAGGTAAAGCACCTGAAGGAAGTGAGCAACCAGATAGCGCTTTTGATAACGCAGTATTAGTACAACCAAGAAGCTTCATTTTGGGCGTTGAGGCTCAATTCTAATGTTTATATCAGCTCGAAAAACGTTGATTTTTTTACATGGATGGTTAGGTAGCTTGTCGGCAATATTTATTATACTCGTTGCCGGCTCTGGAGCTATGCTTGCTTTTGTAGGCCAACTATTTTTAGTGCAGTACGGTGATATACTACGAGCAAGCCCTCCCACTCAAACGACACAAATCGTCAGTGTAACTCAGTTGATTGATACGGCAAAAACAGGATATAAAGACCAGTTTCAAACGATAGGCGTTTTAATGCCGCACAGTAGAGTCGACGATGTTGAAACCGCAATGGTATTTGGTATGCCTTCTGGCTCAGACGCCATAGATGGTATAAGAATGCTGAGTGTTGACCCATGGATAGCAAAGTTTAAAGGAGACTTTCCTTTAAATGGTGCTTTTGCACATGAATTAATTGATTTTCATCATTCATTTTTACTCGGTAATACAGGCATTATTTTTGTGTGTATTTTATCTATATTGTTATTGTTTTTTGTTATTACCGGGATTTATTTATGGTGTTTAAAACAAGGAACAACGTGGGAAAAATTAACGCGCATAGATTTTCGTCGTGACATAAAAAAGATCTGTTTTACTTGGCATTTATGGCTTGGTGCTTGGAGTGCATTATTTATCGTTTATTTTTGCTTAACCGGTCTAGCTTTAGCTAAACCCGCTTGGTTTTCTCCTTTGTTATCGCCTCCCACTTATGAAGTACCTGACAGTGCAGGGTTTGAAAAAACTTGTCATGAAACTATAACCCCCTCTGACGCGGAAATGGCTGGGATAAAAGCATTTCCAACGAAAGAGTTAGCGATATTTTTTCTTCCTAACAAAAAAAATGGTCCTTATATGTTGACGTATAGATCAAGTAAAGATAACAACAAACGTGACGGTGACAGCCGTATATTTGTTCATAGTTCATGTAAAAACTTGGTCTATATTGAAAACGCTGAAACATTAAGCCTTTCGGCTCAAGCAACCGGAATGCTTCTCTCTTTACATGGCGGATATAGCTTTGGAAAACTTGGCGGAAGTATACTTGTTTTGTTAACCGGTTTGAGTCTTGTTATCTTATCTGGCACAGGGTTAGTAACATTTCTTACGCGTAAAATAAAACGTAAACGACAAATAGGTAATTTTGAGTAATGAATAAAATCAGAATTAACGCGCCATGGTACTTTTAACAAACACAAGTTGATCACGGCTTAGTTAAGTTTTCTTAAATATAAAAGGCTGTTGTTAATAATAACAACAGCCTTTTTAATATCATATTTATCCACTGATTAGTTAACGTTAAATACAGTGATGAATTTTTTTATACGCTCGGCATTGGCACCAAGATCAGTACCACCAACACGCGAGATTGAACGTAAATCAATCTTGCTCCCCGTCTCAGTTTGTTGAACGCGGATAGCGATATCGTCTTTAAACGCCCACAATGAAGTAGTATCTACCGCTTCAATTCTACCTTCATCTTGATTCTTAGCAACAATTTCCCAACCTAAACCCATTGCCGTATCAACAGCTTTAGTAAACACTTGCTCAGTACTAAATTCTGATAGAATAGATTGTAATTCAGGGTAAGCTGCCTGCTGCAACGGTGCGAGTTTTTCACAATCATAATCTAATGGATTACTCGTATCACCACGTAATGCAATAATCACATCAAATGCAGGTAAGTTAACCGTATCAGTACTTACTTGGTGCAAGAATGGTAAAGATTTAGCTTTAGCTGCTTGCTTTGATAGCCCTATTACCGGAATTGCTAATAATAAAGCAACAACTACGCAGGTTTTAGCAACCTCTTTTTGTTTTTTAAATAAGGCAAATAAAGTGACCAATATCGCGATTAAAAATACCGCAATACTAACATAGCCAGTATATTTAATTATTTGAAAAGAGACACCCATCGACCAAAGCTGTAGACGATATGCAATAACCGCAATAGGGAAGCCAAGCAATAAAGGGATTACCATAAATTTACAAAATTTTGAGATGGTATTCATAACCATTATATTTCCTTAATCTACTGTTATATTGATTTAACTAACCTAAGCTTAATGGCCAAAAACTTATCCATAGAGCTCAACTCAGATTTAAAAGCACATTGTTGAATTAGTATTTATTAACATAGCCACTATTTACTCGGGCTTGTGTGGGGTATTTAAACGTATTTATAGCAGAAGTGCTATTTATATTGGTAAGAGTTATTCATTTATTGATAACTGTTTTCAAAAAATTGATCGTTTTAATTAGAATATTATTATAAATAATGGGGAGTTAAACCTCCCCATTGCATGTAACTTAGCGTCTTAGGTTAATTAATCTTATTTACCTAACAAGGTGAAAATTTTGTTCGCAATATCAATATTATTATTTAACCCTATAAATTCTTTACTATGTGACCCAAAAGCAAAAACAGGTACATCTATCGCAGTATGCGCCGAAGTAGTCCATCCTGTATTCGTTCTCTGATCAGCGATAAGCTTTATTGCATTATATAGCTCGGTATTAACTTGACTCGCATCTTTATCTTTATATGGATTTCCCTTATCATCAGCCTCTTTACTCTCTATTTGTGTATGCTGTTTAATCATACGCAAAGATGTTAACTCTTCATCGGTAAGCTCAAAGTTAAATAATAACTGGGTAGATTCTGCTGTTACTTCTTCATCCGTTAGTTTATTCGCAATAAATTTAGGGGAATGCTTCATGATTTTTAACGTTTCAGGTTTCCATTCATAAGTACCATTCGCCCCTATCGTTAAACCACCAGTGCTATGATCTGCGGTTACAACCACTAAAGTATCAGGGTTATTTTTAACATACTGCTCAAAATATTCTAACGTTTTAGCTAAATCATCCATCTCGCCCATAGCAGCCACAATATCATTACTATGTCCGCCCCAGTCAACTTGACTAGCTTCTACAAGTAAGAAAAAACCGTTTTCGTTATCTAATTGTTTAACCGCTGCTTTTGCCATTACAGATAAACGATTTGGAATCACATCATCCAGCGCCCAAGGCAAACCGACATCTGCAAATAAACCAATAACAGGTTGGTTTGATTCAATCGTATCTAATTGTTGATATTTATCTATATATTGAAACCCTGCGCTTTTAAATTCATCTACTAATTGTCTATCTTCACGCAAAAAGTATTTCCAACCACCACCCAACATAACATCCATTTTGAAGAGCCCATTTAGTTTTTCATCATAATAACTATCTGCAATTTCATTATAATTTTGTCGACTTTCATTATGAGATAAATAGCTTGCTGGCGTAGCATGGTTTATCTGGCTTGTTACAACAACACCCGTTTTTTTACCTAGTTTTTTTGCAAACTCTAAAACCGTTTCAACCGGTTTTTTATTTACATCTACTCCAATCGCACCATTGTAACTTTTTACCCCCGCTGATAAAGCAGTAGCACCCGCAGCGGAGTCAGTTACATAACCAGACACCAAGGCAGGATATGTACTACTTGACCCAACTAAATGACGATCAAATACTGTTTGTTCTACGTTTGCAGTATTCAAGTTATCACGATAGTAACGATAGGCTGTGATATACGCAGGCCCCATACCATCTCCAACAACCATAATAATGTTTTTAGGTGAGGAATAAGTTGCTACTTCCTCTGTTAATACATTTTGGTTACTACACGCAGATATACCCATCATTGCTAGAGCAATCACTATACTTTTTTTCATTTTCTGTCCCACTATATAAAGATTAGTTAAGTTAAAATTTATTAAATTGCATCAATTTAGCAAGCGATACTATCTTGCTGCTGAGCAAAAAATATTGCTCCTATCTCCGGAGGGCTCAAAGGGGGAGATAACATATCTTGCACATCAGCAGCTAACCAAGGAATAAGTAATGGGCTCAAACCACCTAGCATAGAAATACGTGGAGGGTTATTGTTCATTAATAACTTCGCCATTTTATTAATATAGTCAGCACCTTCATTCACTAGTTTTAAAGCAAATTCATTATTATTATTAGCAGCATTAAAAACAATACCCGCAAACTGAGCATAAAATCCAGCTGTTTGACCCGAAGTTGCTTCCACTAGTTCAACAGCACTAGAAATATTTATCTGTTCTCTGATTTTACTACTCATAACAGATGAATCAATAATACCGTCAAGTTCAAGCAATGCATATTGAACGGCTTTTAATCCAAACCATGACCCACTGCACTTATCACCTTGCGGAAATCCATGAGCACCAACAACCATAGTTTTATTATCCACATACGAGAAGCCACAAGAGCCTGTTCCAGTAATCATTACAGCGCCATCATCACCATTATGGGCACCTAAACAAGCGATTAATATGTCAGTTGTTAAATAAAAAACTTTAAAAGGATGCTCCCAGTCAGTTAATTGCTTATACAACATAGGTAAATTTACACCTGCAATGCCAGCTCCAACAATAAGATCACTTAATTGAACATTATCTAAATGCGCATTTTCAAGTGCTAATCTAGCGGACTCAACAATTGAAGCTATTGTTATATCCAAACCATTCACTGGATTAGCAGGGCCGGAAACGCCCTCTCCTAATATTTCATTATTGTTAGACACAACAATTGCTCGGCACTTAGAGCCACCGCCATCAATACCTAAAAAATATTTTTCATGTCCCATACGTTCCATTAAAACCTCATTAATTTTTCATTTTACTCGCATGTTTTTCTTTAATAACAATACAATTTTTACTCGAATCGATATGCAAACAAGACAGAAAAAGTGAACAAAAACTTAAATACCATTAAGAGACTTAACCTACCTAAAAAAAACGCAACTTACAACAATTAAATACCACAAAGGAAATTAATGATGCTGTTTTTTGAGGTATCATGATAAAAAACACTTTTAAAGCATAAAAAAACAGCTAAAAAAAACGATTAAATTCAAACACAGTACTTATTTAATATAAAAACAAAACAACCAAAACAATATAAAACCTTTAAAAACAACAAAATAAAAATAAACGAAAGAATAAAAACCAAAAAAAACAAGTAAAAAAAACCTAAATCATTGCAAAAGATAATCAAACGTGTATATTAAATCACCTAACGGTATTTAATTTAAATAAGAATTTTCGTAAAAAGAAAACAAATGTCTACTGTAGTTCCTATCAAAAATTAATTAAGGGTTAATATGAGAAATTTTAAAAAAACAAACAAATCATTAAACAAGTTTAATAAGGTCTCCGCCGCAGTTTTATTAGGGTTAATTTATAACGTATCCCCAGTAAATTCTGCTTATGCTGCTGAGAGTACAGCAGCAGAGAAAGAAGCTGAAGTTGAAACTATCAGAGTTACCGGTACTAGGCTAGTAAGTCGAAATGTGATTGTTCAGAAGCAAAACTCTGCACAAATCGTTGACTCTATAGGCCAAGATGAAATAGGTGGATTACCTGTAGGTAATGCTGCAGAGTTACTTGCACAAGTACCTGGACTTAACCCTTTTGAAGATTTAAGTGGTCGTGGTAGTGGCGGCTCAAGTGGTCCAGAAGTTCGATTTGTTAGTATTCGAGGCATACGTCCTGATTTAAATATTACCTTATTAGATGGGTTAACATTGGCAACATCAAACTTTGAAAATAGAGCCGTTTATCTTGATGCTTTTCCTGTAAACTTAGCGGCAAGAACCGATGTAATTAAAACCTTTACCCCTGAAATGAACCCTGGAGGGGTTGGTGGACAAATTAATTTTATAACCCGAAAAGGCGTAGACTTAGCAGAACCATTATTTACAGTAACAGCTGAAACGGGTGTGGCCGAAATAGATGACGCTGTACAAGGCGTAGATGATCCTTTAAGACTAGAAGCACTTTATGCTGGTCAAATTACTGAAAATATAGGCATAGCCCTATCGGGTAGTTATAACAAACGTGATCTCGGTAAACCTTCACAATTAACCCGTGGTCGTTCACGTAGTATCGATTTTCCAACCCAAGAAGATGTCAGAGTGGTTAGAGAACACAGAATACTTTCTGAATCAGCACCAACAACTCGCATAGGCTTATCAGCTAAATTAGATTGGACACCTGATGATGACACTTATCTTTGGTTTACAACAGCATACAATGACCTTGACCAAACAATTAACCATAATAAATCAGACGTACGTATTCCATCAAGTGCAGAAGGCTTAACATTAGATGCTAGCGGTCAATCAGGTACATTACGTATTGATGATTCAGATGTTGCTTTTGGAACAGGTAGATCAGCTTTTTCTGAAGTAGGTGAATTTATTAATAAAGCCGACCTTACCTTATTCCAGGCTGGTATAAACAAAATTATTAATGACGATTTTACTTTTAATGCAAAAGCAGGCTACTCTGAAGCTAATAACTCAAGAGAAGCTGAGTATTATTTATATATGAGAACAGGTGGGGTTACTGATATTGCATTTGACAGTAGTAATATCACAGAGCCTAGCCTAAGTGTTATTAGTCCATCACCTGAAAGCTACTTCGATCCTAGTCAATATAATTTACTGTACCGTAATATGTTGCCTGAGAAAGCAAAAGAAGAAGTGCTCGACGCTATTATAGATGTTGCCTACAATGCTGATATTGATGATGAAGGTTGGGGCCTAAAAACAGGTGTTCAATATAGAACAACTGAACGAAGCTATGACTTCGACTTAACAACTCATTACGATATCGCCAATGAAACCGTTGAGGGAACTGGTTTTTCTTTAAGTGATGTATTTGCTGAAAACTCAAGCGACTTATCACCTCCAGGCTCTAGCAGTGGCTTCCCTGCATTTTTTGCTGACATTAATGAAATAAACAAAACAGTTACTCCATCATTGTCTGATACTAGTATCTTTCGATTTGAGAACCTTGACTCAAATAGACTTGGCGCTGATTATGCTATAGATGAAAAAGTAGTATCACTTTTTGTTCAAGGTGTATACCAGTCAGAAAAAATCCAATCGATCTTAGGCTTCCGTTATGAGAAAACAACTACTGACGGCTCTGGCTTTAGAGAAGTAGATGGGACGTACGAAGCAAGTGAAAATAGTGGCTCTTACGACTTTATACTACCTTCACTATTAGTAAACTATAACATTCAAGATGATTTAATCTTAAGATTTGCAGCCAGTAAGACATTAGGTCGTCCAGCTTTCCCTGAAATATCGCCATCAGGAGAGCTGGAAAGTATTGGTTTACAAAATACACTTACTCGCTCTAATCCAGATCTTAAACCACGTTTATCAACTAACCTAGATTTATCATTAGAGTGGTATTTCACTTCTGATAGCATGGCTACTATAGGCTTCTTTTCTAAAGATATTAAAGATGAAATATTAGTTGAAACGTTAACTGATGTTACTATCGATGGTGTTACCTATGATGAAGTAACTCAACCTGTAAATGCTTCAAAAGCAACCATCAAAGGTGTTGAGTTAAGCTTTGTATCATATTTACCTGAGCCATATAATAGCTTTGGTATTTCTTCAAATGCTATTTTTATGGATACTACATTTGATACCAAAGGTGAAAGAGGTAAAGTTGATTTCTTACTTTATCAACCTGATTCAATTGTAAATGTTTCATTACTTTATACTGATGATAATTTCGATGCGAGTCTTTCATTAAACAGAACAGCTGAATTACCGACTGTATTTAACCCAAGTGATGCTAATGGTGATCAATATAACCAAGCTAGAACAACCTTAAGTGCGAAACTACTATATAACGTTTCAGAAAATACTAAGGTTTATATTAATGGCTCTAACTTAACATCTGAAGATAGTGTAGAAATGACGGGTGAAGGGGTTTTATACCATAACCGCATTATGGGTAGAACTGTAAACCTAGGTGTAACGCATAAGTTTTAATTGATGTTAGGCATCTTTACTATCGAGAGCTAAAGGGCTCTCGATTGTTTTAATTTTAGTGTTATAAAAACTAATGTATTTCGTTATTGTAAAACGAAGTACATTCTTTAAAACCTGTACAACGCGTTATAGTAAACAGGCTAAATACCTCCATAGTAGAAAATTTAATTATATGATATTGTTATATTAGTGAGTTATATATTTCATCTAGAGCAGTGCGGAATAGCTCTTTTATAAGAATAAGGAAGTGTTGTGCCAGAGCATTCAGCATTAAAATCTACGTTACAAATAGAAAAACAATTACACCTTAGCCATAAAAAAGTACTTGAATACCTCAAGCGCCACAATAAGGCTACTCGTGCAGAAATAGCAAAAGCAACCGGTTTATCAAACCAAACATTAACACGCCTCACAAAACAGTTAATCGACTTAAAAATTATTTCTGTTGACTCAAAAGTGTCAGGGTTAAGAGGTCAACCTGCTATTTATTTACGTATAATTCCCGGTGTTTTTGCTTCTATTGGCATTGTTTTTGAACATGATAAAATTGTCGTTATTGTCGATGATTTAAGTGGCGATAACTTATTAAGAATAAGTCAAAAAGGTACATTTTTAACTGCTGATATTGCGATAAAATCAGCAACAGAAATGCTTGACCACATCTACTCAAAAATAGATCCTACCCTGAAAATATTAGGTATTGGTATATCGATATCTGGCTTTTTCACTAACGTAGAAGGTGGTGTTTGTTCTCAGAAAGATCCTCAAGGTTGGTCTAAAATTGACTGGCAAAAAACCTTTGCTTATAAATATAGCTGCCCATGTTATGTTGAAAATGATGGCTGTGCCGCTTCTATTGGTTTTTCACTATCAACAGAAGGCGCTAAGCTCCATAGTTTTTTCTTACTTTTATTTACCTTAGATATTGGTGGCGGATTCGTGTTTGAAGGGCAATTAGTGAATGGAACCTACGGAAATGCAGGAGAAGTGGCGACACTATTCAATAAAGACCTTAATGCGATTAGACCAACAGAAGGATCATTATACAGCTATCTTAGTAATCTTTGGGATGAACCGGTAACAAATGAAAAAATAGTTGCTGCATTTCATGCTGGTGATACCAATATAGCATCTTGGATTACAGCTTGTATTGAATCGATGAAATTTCCATTAAAAGCTATTCAAAGTTTATTAGACCCTGAAGCTATTATATTTACCGGCCGTTTACCCATAGAGATTCAACAACAGCTGTCTGAGAAAGTCGTTATATCAGGTCCCTCTTATGGTGATGTATATGCACCTACGCCAAAAATATTAGTAGACAAAAAACAAAATATACTCGAAAAAGGTGTTACGGCAATACCGGCTTTCTATTTTTTTAATCGTGGCTAAGAATGAGATAGGCAACGTTAATACAAACAAACTAATAACGCTGCACATAATATTTACCTAAAAACAGACTTACTTTAGTACTAATCAATGAAGCGTGATTCTCTTCGTTACCCACTCATCACTTAACTCCATCAGCCGATTATTGCATCACTTTTTCAATAACCGTTTTTATTTTTTCATAATTCACCGACTCAACAAAACCAAGGGAAAACGTTTGTGGTGTCTGTAGGTATTTGTCTTTATTACTACGGCCAAAACCAAATACCGTCATATCAGGGCGACTAACATAGTTATCTGGATACTCATCATCTTCATGATGCAATAAATAAAGCATACGTGAGCTTTTTTCATCACCAAAAGCGATCCATTCAGGCGAAGGTAGGTCACCTAAAAAGGGGTCATTGATTAAGTTCTTCTTGTTATTATTCGCGCTAAACCAAAAATCAGTATCATCCATTTCCCCAAAAGGCACCCCTTCATACTGCACCCAATACTTGTATCCAGCACTCACTTTACTCATAGTAAAATCTAAGCGATCAGGATAAAAATCCCATTGCCCTTCCCACTTTTTGTTTGCTGATGTGAATGTAATACGAACATGTTGTTTAGTGTCAATATCAATCACCGACGTTGATAAGTCTGTTCCAGCATTTAGCGCATGAAAGTAATTACCGTCTTGTTTATGAATGGCGTTAGGAAAGCCGCGATATTCACCTTTATGACCTGATCCTTTTTCATTATGAAAACCGATCCAATCTACCCCTTCCTTATCTAGCATACTTGATAAACCACCACCTTCCTTTTCAAGGTAATAAGTCGCATTGGTTGTAGTAATGATATAGCTAGACACACCTCCTGCCGTCTCATCAATACCATGAGTCAGTTGTACAGCTTGTGTCGCTATGCTTTGTTGATTGTCACTAGAACAACCCGAAATAAAAGATAGTACGCCTGTTAATAAAACCCAACGTGTTAGATTTTTAGGTATTGTTGCTAATGTTGTTAACCTCATACGGAACTCCCTCCAAATTTTATTGCGCTTACTTAAACTATAACTTTAAATATTGTTGTAACTATTATTTGTTAACTAACCTTTATATAAAAAAGGCGCTACATCAATAATGTTTGTAGCGCCGAATAAATCCTAATAAAAATATATTTTAAGTTGCTTTTTTTACCTTAAATTTGTGCTGTAATTTGCTTTGGACTCGCGCTTTTTTTTAATAAAAACCCGGTGCCCAAAATAACTAATGCACAACAAACGAAAATTAAACGCCCCCACCATGAGTTAGGTATTAATGTCATCATGAAAATACCATAGCCCATGTACATCACCATAGAGCCTAATTTATTACGCTGTTGACGGTCATAATCATCTTGCTCACCATCAGCAATTACTGGCTTAACCAAGTCTTTAAAGAACTCATCGGTTTGTTCTTTATATTGATCTTTCTCTTCTTTATAAAACAATGATGTTAGGCAGAAGAAACCAGCAGTAATAACTAAATGTGCCCCTATGGTTAATATTAAGTTCATGTCTGTTGCTTCTCTTGGCGTAAACTCAGGTATACCAATAAAACGAGAGAACACATCTGGGGTCAGTATATTCATCACAAACCAAGAAACAAACAAGCCAATTACTACTGTTACCCACGGAGCCCAAGACGGCGTTTTCTTAATAAACAAGCCAAATATTAATGGAATAAGAATAGGTACCTGGATCATGACCGAGAAAGACATCATCAAATCAAACAAGCTAAGCTCTTTTAACGATTTGAAAAATAACGCCATTACAATAACCAGTAAACCACTAACAAAACTTAGTATCTTACCCATTTTTAATAAATGCGCGTCATCAACAATTCGATTACGTTTCGCTAAAAACGGTTGGTAAATACTACGAATAAAAATACCTGAGTTTTTATTAAGTGCTGAATCCATTGACGACATAGACGCTGCAAATAACGCGGCGAGTAACAAGCCGACTGTACCAATAGGCATCGCATTTCTTGCAAAGACTAAATAGACCGCATCTGATGCTTTATTACCAAGGTCGGCATAAGCTAGTGCAGCATCAGGATACAAAATGGCTGACGCCCAAGGTGGAATAAACCAAATAATACTGCCAATCCCCATTAACACCATGGCAAGTAATGAAGCTTTGCGTGCATTGTCAGAATCTTTCGCATTTAAAAAACGAAATGAATCATTCAAGTTCATAATGGTTATAAGCTGTTTAGCAAGGAAGAACACAAAGGTTCCCACCAATAGCAAACCATAATTCATATCAGGCCCCATGATAAAATCAGACGGGAACTTAGTAACTAGCTCTACAGGGCCGCCAACCATGACTAATGCAACAATAGCACAAGCAATAGATACCACAGCAACCACTAAGGTTTGTACAAAATCAGATGCAACTACACCCCAAGCACCTGATAATACTGAAATAAACAATACAGCTAAACCAGTAGCAATAATGGTAACGTTAATATCAGCTTCAAACACAGCACTGGTAAATACACCTAAAGCATTTAACCAAATACCAGCATTTAAAAAGCTGAATACGATTAATGCACAAGAGAAAAACAATTCATTTTGGCTACCAAAACGCCGTTTAATTCCTTCTGTTGGTGTATCAACACGCATTTGGCGAAAACGATACGAAAAATATGCCCAGCCACAAAAATAAGCAAAGGTATTGGCAAAAAACACTAAACTTACCGCAAAGCCATCAGTAAAGGCTTTACCGGCTGCACCGGTAAAAGTCCACGCTGAAAACTGTGACATAAAGGCGGTTGAACCTACCATCCACCACAACATTCTGCCGCCGCCACGAAAGTAATCACTTGTTGATTTAGCTGCCATTTTTTTGAAGGTAAACCCAATACCAACAACTAACAGGAAGTAACCAACTATTACTGCGTAATCATAGATCATGTTATCGCCCTTTTATTAAAGTTTGCTTACGTCTACCCAATAATCGTTTTTACGAATTAAGTCGATAAGTTGCTGATACTGACTACCTTCTTTAAAGGTTTGGTAAGGAGGAACGTCTTCACCTTCAATATCTTTAACCATTTCACGAATAAGGTAACGCCAGTTACGCTCGGTATCACCTTCAACATTAGGAATATCGGCAGCAATATCAGCAGGTAATGCTTGCTCTAGCCACTCTTTAGCATCGCCGCCATTGCTTTCACCATATAAGTAAAGTGGACCTGCGCCGTAATGACCTTTAATGTAAATAGCGCCTTTACTACCATAAAATACGATATGATCTTCATTAAAACGAGGATGTAAACCGCCGTGCTTGAACATTACTGAAACCGGTTTTTTAGCAAACTCACTTTCTAATTGTGCTAACACGTTATAAGACCACTCAACGTTAGATTCGCACCATTTTAATGACGGATCATTAATATCTTCAGGGATAAAGTCACGACGGGTTTTAAAGTTATGAACACCTTCTACAATTGGCGCTTTGCCTAAATCGTCACGCACTTCGCCCATAATTGATAAGATCTTCTCACCAACAACCGAAGTTACAATCGACATCATGTGCGTGAAGTTATTGTTTAAACGACCACCTCCATCTTCTTGACGATGTGACCAACCAAACGGAATATCACGCTCTAAATTAAAATGCGAAATACATTCAACTTCTAATGGCTCACCAATCGCGCCAGCAGCAACTAAACGTTTAGCGTGTAATATTTCAGGCATGTATCTAAAGCTTGAAGCAAAAGCTGTTTTTACTCCTTTAGCAACGGCTAATTCATGTAATTCTTTTGAAGTACTGCCATCGGCAGTTAATGGCTTATCTGAAAACACATGACAACCAAAAGCAATCGCTTGCTTAATAGGTTCAACGTGCGCACCACCCGGCGTGGCAATTGACACAACATCAGGCTTACAGTCTGTTAAGGCTTGTTGCCAGTCAGTACCTGCGTATGGAATTTCCATATCTTGAGCCACTTGTTTAACAACACTCTCTGTTCTACCGACTATGCCGACTATTTCTGCGCCAGCGTATCTAAATGCTTCAGCATGACCTTGTCCGGCAAAACCAGTACCGTGCACTAATACTTTTACTTTATTACTCATGATTTATTCCTAATACTTTAATATTTATAAATAGATGTCTTTATTCTTTCTTTGTAGGGAATTATTTGAAAAAAACATTCTAAATTTCTCTACTAATACAGTTAATTACCAGTTCCAAAGCGTACCGTCTTCTAATCGACTTACCGGTAAGTATGAACGTTTGTATGGATATTCTGCTGCTGCTTCTTCATCAAATTCCACTCCTAAACCAGACGCTTCACTCATCATCCCCATACCATTTTCAACAGTGAACTTATGCTTAAAAATGCGATTTAAGCTTTCGTTACCAAAACCAACAAACTCTTGAATACCAAAGTTAGGAGCCCAAATATTTAAATGCATATGAGCAGCAAAACATACGGGTGATAAGTCAGGTGCACCGTGTGGTGCCGTTTTAACGTTATAAACACTGGCAAAATCAGTAATTCTTTTAAGTGCGGTTATCCCGCCAGCATGAGTTGCGGCCACACGAATATAATCAATTAATTGATTTTGAATTAGATCTTTACAGTCCCAAATGGTGTTATACGTTTCACCAATAGCTAAAGGCGTTGTTGTGTGATGACGAACAATTTTATAACTTTCTTGGTTTTCAGCAATGGCGGCATCTTCAAGGAATAATAAATTATATGGCTCTAGTAATTTACCTAGTTTTGCGGCTTCAATAGGCGTTAAGCGACTATGCACATCATGGGTAAAATTAACCTCATAACCAAAGCGTTCACGCGCCTTTTTAAATAGCTCAACAATCGAATTAAAGTATTTAGCGGTTGACCATTCTTCCTCTGGTGGTAATGGGCGGCTACCTTGCAATTCAAAGTAATCCTTTTTATCCCCAAGTACACCATAAGTGACTTTTAAACCAGGGATAGCAGACTGTAAGCGAATAGCTTTAAAACCATTTTCAATATGCTCTTGTGCTTTATCTAGGGTATCGTCAATATTTTCGCCGTTAGCGTGCGCGTAAAAAGTAACGCCTTTACGACTTTTTCCGCCTAATAATTGATATACAGGTAAATTCGCGATTTTGCCTTTAATGTCCCAAAGCGCCATATCTATCGCGGCAATAGCCGCCATAGTGATTGGCCCTTTACGCCAATAAACACCTTTGTATAAATATTGCCAAATATCTTCAATTTCTTGTGGATCACGACCAATTAAACAGGGAACAACGTGTTCTTCTAAGTAGGCAACTACCGCCATTTCACGGCCATTTACTGTTGCATCGCCTAAGCCATAAGTACCTTCGTCAGTAATCACTTTCACTGTAACGAAGTTTCTTCCTGGACTACACACGAATACTTTTATTTCTTTAATTTTCATTGCTTTTCCTTATTTAGGTTATCAAACCAAAAGATAACTAAACCGATTTACTAAAACGATTATCTTACTGATGTGAAATCACTTGGTCAACTAAATTTCTAACTACTATTATTTCATATCACAACGATTTTAATTTCTCTCCTTGATGAGAGCCTTACGAAAAAACACAACAAGATAACTTTAAAACCTTACCCTGCTTCATCGTTGGTTTAACGCTTATATATGACAAAGGTCTAAGTATTGAAATATTGACATTTGGTTATTTTATGTTAACTTTACCTTAGTAAATCGGTTTAGTAAAACGATTTGTTTTGTGGTTTTACATCTTGTAAGCGATTTATTTACATAAACAATAAATACAACATTACGTAGTAAAAGGGGAATTCATGAAAATTAAATTAAATAAAATAAGCTCTGTACTGCAAAACCGTAGCTCACATTCGGCACTATATTGTGCCGCTTTAGCCACATTATTGGCTGTACCTTCTGTTTCAGCACAAGAAGCTCAATCCGCACAAAATACACCGGAAGTTGAAGTAATAGAGGTTACGGGAATACGTAGCTCTCTTACTAGCGCACTTTTAGAGAAACGTGATGCAAATAACCTAGTTGAGGTAATTAAAGCCATAGACATTGGTAAATTACCCGACCAAAATCTTGCTGAGGTTTTAGAAAATGTGACTGGTATACAAATTACAAGAACAGCGGGTGTAGGTACAGGCGTACAAATTCGTGGCACTAACGCAAATAGAACAGAAATCAATGGTGTTTCTACCGTAGGCTCAGGTACTGGCCGAAGTGGTATCAACTTTGAAGATGTTTCAGCAGGTATTATCGCTGCTGTTGAAGTAACGAAAGCTTCTGAAGCAAAGACGATTGAAGGCTCTGTAGGCGGAACAATTAATTTAAAAACTATCCGCCCTCTTCAACTAAGCGACACATTAGCGACCTTAAGAGTACAAGGTGAAAATAGCAGTTTATCAAGTGATAGCGGCTTAAAACCTAGACTATCAGGTACCTTTGGCGATAATTGGGAAACTGATGCTGGTACATTTGGTATTGTCATCAGTGCGAACTACGCAGAGCAAGAAGCAACCGCATTTCGCCCTAGATCAGATCGTGATAACTCAGTAGCATCCAATAGTGGTGTTGCTAGTGCTCAATCATTCGACTTCTTACCAATTCAATTCTTTGTTCAAGATTACGATAACTACGAATCTGAAACGATAAATATAGCCTCTTCATTAGAATGGGCGCCAAATGACAATACTAGACTCTATTTCGATGCTGTTATTAATGATCAAGAACGCCGCGAAGAAAGTTCAAGGGTTCAAGCGTCTGGTGTTAGTGATCTTATCAATGTTTCAATTCCTACTGAATTTGAAACCGTTAACTTTGGCACAATAGATGGTCAAGATCTTGGCTCTATACAAGCCGCAGTTCAAGGGGTAATTCCGGTTGAAGATGGCGGTGCCGATCCAAACCTTCGCTTTTCTGGTGATACAAACTCACGCCTAACAAAAAGCGAAATATTTAGAATTGGCGGAGAATGGCAAGGTGATAACCTTAAAGTCACTATCGAAGCTTCATCATCGAAATCGGATACAACTACACCTAGCTTTAACTCTACACTAAACTTCATTAACCCAAATGTTGCAACAAATGCTTCAAATGAAAACGGCACCCCTTTCCAATATGATTTAACCGGTGGATCATTAGCATTTGGCATAGCATCAGGCGAAGCAAATGCGCCAACGACGGCTCAATTGCTTGATCCAAGTAATACGGTACTACGCGATGTAGAAATAGGTAGAAGTACAGCTGATAATAGTGAAGACGCGTTTAGAATGGACTTTAGTTATTACTTAGACTCTGTAATAACCTCCGTAGATTTTGGTTATCGTTATAGTAAAACATCAAGCGTTCAAGATACCGTTATCAGTAGTATTGGTTTAAGAAACATGTCTGATAGCCCAACAGGTGATTTATTCGCAGGGCTTCTTATTCCTGGACCGACTAACTTTAACGATGCTGACGGAAGAGAGTTATATGTTCGTGATTATCTACAACTTGATCCCGAACTTGTCGCTGCTGATCAAGATGGTGCTTTAGCGGTATTACAAAATGCTATCGACACAATCGGAGGCTCAATCGCACTTGATGCACCAACATCAAGCTCAGACGGTTTCTTTGATATTGAAGAAGAAACTAACGCACTATATGCACAAGCAAATTTCGAATACGATATATTCCGAGGAAATTTCGGCCTACGTTATTTAACAACTGACGTTAAATCTATTGGTAATTCAACCACTACGGATGCGAATGGAAATGACTTAGTATCAAAAGTAACAACAACGGGTGATTATAACTTCTTATTACCTAGAATAAACCTAAGCGTAGACTTAACTGACGATATAGTTATACGTTCAGGTTGGGGTAAAGATATTCGACGTCCTGACTTTGACGACTTATCAACCTCATTTACCTTTGATACTAGCCCGAACCCTGCTGTCGCTATCGGTAATCCAAACTTGGTTCCTGAAGAAGTCACGTCATTTGATCTATCAGCCGAATGGTATTTTGCCGAAGCAAGTGTATTAAGTATTGGTATTTTTCATAAAAAACGTAGCAATCTTCATGTTAGCCAACAAGAGGATCCTTATGAAGATCCTGTTACAGGATATCGTGATATAACTGACCCATGTGAAGCTGGCGGTATCTTCAACCCAATAGCAGACATCAATGTATTTGGCCCTGATATTGGTGTTGGCGTATGTGTACCGTTTTCGACCACAATCAATGATACTGGTGAAACTACACAAAAAGGGATAGAAGTCGCCGTTCAGTATGATCTTTCTAGCTTCGAAGATGACTTAGGCTGGGCTTCTGGTTTTGGTGTTATTGCTAACTATACCAAACAAGAGTTTTCTGGTGGTGAAGCATTCGATACCGCAACAAGCCGTGCTAATGAAGTGTTCTCCTTAACAACAGGCATTGAAGATATTAATGTAACTCGTGTACAAGGACTGACCGATTTATCTGAAAATGCTTATAACTTCACACTGTATTATGAAAAATATGGCCTTTCAGCCAGAGCTCGTTATACATGGCGCGAAGCCTACCGATCTGAAGATTTTGGCAGTACTACTAGCTTCCCTTGGGGCTTCCCCGTTGTACAAGAAGATAGAGGACAACTTAATGCCAGTATTAGCTATGACATTAACGAACAACTTAATGTTGGTATTGAAGGTGTAAACTTAACTGAATCAGATATTACACAATCATGTGTGAATGAAGGCGGCTTACTTTGTTATCAAGGTTTAACAGAGCGTCGCATCACTGTAGGAGCCAGTTACAGATTTTAATGTGACAGTGTAAAGCAAAACGTTAAACGCTGTGGTTAGTGTCAATAGTACTAATCACAGCGTTTTTTATTAGTGAAATATAATAACTGACAATTTATACCAGATATCAATAGAATTTTATCCTTAGACGGCTATACAACAAGTAAATCAATTGATTACTCAATTAGTTAAATAAATATTTATACAGAACGTTAATCATAGACAATTTCAAATTAAAATAATTATGACAAATCTAGCAATAATACTATAGAGTTTTTCTACATATTATCGACAATAATGTTTGTGATGATTCATTCATTTCTTTGGTTCCCACTAAACCATATTCAGTAAACTCACTATGAATTGTGGTTGTATCATAATAAAATAAATTGACGCCATGTTTGGTTGTAAATCTATTTTTACTGAGCTCAATTCCTTCACCATAAGTTGCAGTGTTCTTAGATATAGTGACAAACATCATGTAGCCATTAGGTTTAAGTTGCAGGTAACAATCCCGTATTAGTTTTTTACGCTCGTTCTCACCTAATAAATGTATTAGGGCGTAACAAAAAATACCATCGTATATTTTATTATCAAACGGCATATCAGTAACATTACCATGATATATTTTCATGGTATTACCATAATGTGCTTTTGCTATTTCAATAGCTGTTTGTGATATTTCAATTCCTGTAATATCAAATCCATCGTCATAAAATATTTTGGCATTTCTGCCATAACCAAATCCAGGGATTAAAAGGGTTTTTAAATCATTATTTTTAAACATCTCAAGTGCTGACTTAGCTGAATTAGTAGGCTCAAATCCCCACATAGCCTGTTTTTCTTTGAAGCTATTTTCCCAAAATTCTGGAGTATCTTTGCGTCCCAACATATGCATTAGCCTTTTATGGTGAATACTAATTAAGTATTATAATAATTCCTGTATCAATTGATGATGTACGCCAACACCAGCCATGACACCAGAAGCGGAAGCAAAAGTAGCATTTTGCATTGGATTAACAATATCCCCGGCAGCAAATACTCCTTTAATCGAGGTTTGTTTGAAATCGTCAGTAATAACTATCTCTCCCATAGGACCTTGAGTAAATTCACAACCTAGTTGTTTAGGGATTGAACTAGCCATTTGTGTTTTTAGACCGACATATAAGCCTTTAACTTCAATAACTCGTCCATCAGCTAGCTTAACTGCAGATATATCTGTGCCTTCACCTAAAACTTCTATAACAGGCGTATCTTCAAAACGAACACCGCGCTGCTGTAAAAATACTTTTTGTTCGGTATCAGGAAAGTGCTCTCCTTGAGAGAAATAAGTAGTTACTCCCCAGTCTGGGATCATACCAGCTTGGTGTAAGGACATAGGGCCGGTGGCAATAACACCTAAAGAACGATTACGCAATTCATAACCATGACAATAAGGGCAGTGAACAACGGTTTTCCCCCAACGCGACTTTATCCCTTTGATATCAGGCAGTATGTCTTGTAAACCTGTAGCTAAAATTAGTTTTTTAGCACTTAATTGACTTTGCTTACTTAGTTGAATAGTAAAGCCATCACCTGTTTTTTCAACATTGATGACTTCTGCGTCAATAATCGTTGCGGTGTCATATTCCAGTAATTGTTGCCATGTTTTTTGTTTTATGGCTTTTGGGGCTTGGCCATCAAGACCAAAAAAACCATGAGAGTGTTTAGCAAAACGGTTTCTTGGTTTACCTGCATCAACAACTGTGACTTTACGTTGACCTCTTACTAATTGCATAGCCGCGGATAGACCAGCAAAACTGCCACCTATAATGATTACATCTTGTTGCATTTTTATTCCTCATGAATCCAACTCACGAAACATAATAAGTTACATGAATTATCAAAGTCAACACATGAAACATTAAAAGTTTCGTGATATAGTTTTTCTATTCATTCTGTAAATAAAAAACGAAGATTTTATGAGAAAAGACAGTCGATTATCACGCATGCTTCATATTCTAATCCATATGGATCATATGGAAGAAGCTGCGACCTCTGAACATATCGCCACTATGCTAAATACTAATCCAGTTGTAGTAAGGCGCACAATGGGCTGTCTACGTGAACAAGGCTATGTCACGTCTGTAAAAGGGCACGGTGGTGGTTGGCGTTTAAATGTAGCGCTAAAAGATATTACCTTACTTGATATTCACAATGCATTGGGCGAAAGTTCAGTATTTACTATCGGGTTAAGTGACGAATATACAGAATGCCCAATCGAAAAAGCGGTTAATAGGGAAATAGGTGACGCACTCAAGGCTTCGGAAGATTTTTTATTAACACGTTTTGGTGAAGTTACTTTAGATAAGTTAACTTTGGCTAAAGCATAAAATAATTTAACCGTTAATAGTTAGACAGCATAAGAACAATTATTGTGTTTTTCAAATCGTGCTAAGCAATCATGATATGAGTTTAAGGTAAGTTAGACACCCGCCTGAACATTTTAGCTTGGCATATACTTTTAAGTACCCCTTCTTTTATATTGAGAATTTTTTAAATTATATAGATTGATTGCGAATCACATTAAATCCGCAATCATTTTTGACAATTAACATTTCGTTTAACTGCAATAATTTTACCGCATATACATAAGAATTGAACAAACAATCAATATGCCAACTAGGTGATATGTTCCTGAAATCAATCCATAGAAAAGAGGACGAGGTATATTAGGATTAATCGCTATATTCACGGTATTCGCAACTAAATATTCATGTTTAAGTTTAATTTAGGGATCATTAAGATTTATACTAAAATAAATCTTAATTTATAAAAAGTTAATTTATTTTATTATTAACGAGGCAAATTTGATCAAAAATATCGAAGTAAGTCACCTAAGAATACTGGATGCTTTATATCAATGTGGCTCTGTTTCTGGAGTTGCAGAACAACTTTCTATTTCTCAACAAGCCGTAAGTTCGCAGTTAAAAAATATAAGACATTTGTTAGGTGATCAGGTTTTTGTTCGATCTGGTCATGGCATGATACCAACCTCATATGGATTACAGATCATGCCACATGTACAGCAAGTATTGGTGCATTTGAATAATATTCCCATGTATGAAGAGACTCCCTTCAGCGAAATAGACCGTACATTTGTTATCTGTGCAACTGATTATGCCCAAGAAGTATTACTTCCATTTGCACTCAAAGCAATTAGAAAAAAAGCTCCAAAAATAAAAATAATTGTAACTAATATAGAAAGTGTAAATCTAACTAAAAAAATGCATCAAGGTTTGATAGATGTTGTTTTTACAACAAGTGGTTATGTACCTGATGGACTTCTTTCAGTAGGGTTATTTACTGAAAAGTACCGGTGTGTTTCAGCTAATAAAAATATCAATATTGATAATTTGGTAAGTCTTGAATCCTTAATTAAATTTGATTTTGTTATTACATCTCCTGGCACTGCTAGTTTTATTGGTTCCGCAGATACTTGGTTTCAACAGCAAGGTTTAATGAGGAATGTTGTCTTATCTGTCCCTTCATTTTTCATGGCTAAAAAATCTTTATTACACTCAGACATGGTAGCTTTTATCCCCTCAAGATTACTCCCTGTGCCAGGGGTATTTGAAATACCGCTTGAGAAATATCCGCCCGGATATGAAATGGTCGCAGCTTATCATCAAAACTCTTCAAGAGACCCCTTATTGAAATGGCTAATTGAATTGATTAAAGAAAATTTTATTTAAACGTTAATCAGCCTTAGCTTGTAACAATAACAAGTCTGAGTTGATCGGCTTAAACAGAGGTTATTGTTATCTTATGTCCTCGGTAATTCATCGAACAAAAGTTCGTAAACGGAGTTTAAGGTAATGACAATTAAAAGAATCAACCCACTTAGTATTTATGATGGCGCCCCTTCTGGTATGTCACAAGCGACTATTGATACGGATTTAGGTTTAGTTTTTATTTCGGGTCAAGTTGATTGGGAAAATAGCTTAACGGTAAACAAGGGGAATTTAGCTGGGCAGACTAGAATGTCGGCTCTACATTTGATTACAGTGTTAAAAGAAGCAGGGTCTTCAGTCAGTAATATTCTTCAATTAAGAGTTTATGTAAGAGGAGAAGTTGAAGAGCAGTTAGAAACAATAATCCCTATTATTTCTGGGACATTAGGAGGGGCAAGGCCTGCTTTGACAGGGATTGGAGTCGCCTCACTAGTTTCACCTGATACATTAATTGAAATCGAAGCCGTTGCTAAAGTAAAATAATGGCTCTCATATAGTATGGGGCTTATATAGTATGGAGCTTATAAGCCTTTTTAATTGCTCTAACGCTATTTTAGCGATGTAGTATATTGCTAGAGGTATTTTAAAAATGAATGGCATTGATTTTATCGAACAAAAAACACTTTTAAAACAAGTGAAGTTAGAAGTTCCTTTCGAATTCAAGCATGTTATCTCTCATTTTTATTATGCTAAAAACAACTCTTTAAATACAATAAAAAGAACATTATTTCCTTCATTTCAAAGCTTATGTATTTTTAATTTTAAATCAAAACTGAGCTTTACTAACAAGAATAAATCACAAATCACGATAGATAAATATCTTCTTCTAGGCCCAGTCAAACAGGCTATTGATTACTTGATGCCGCCTAACTCAGAAATACTTGTTTTAAATTTTAAAGACGATGCTTTTTATCGTTTTTTTGGCGCATCAGCTGATGAAAGCGACAGTGCTCATTGTGTTGCAAATAAATTCTATGAGCGCTGTTTTACAACCATTTGGCAAGAAATTGAAAAGTTAAAGTGTAATACAGAGCGAATTGACTTTATTTTAGATTTTTGTCGTCCGTACTTGTCAGCTCGCAATCAAGTAATTGGGCCTTTATTGAATGCTCGAAATAATACTGCAGATCCTATTAAAATGGCGGCTGATTTTTTACATAAATCAGTTCGTCATATGCAAGTGCATCACAAAAAACACTTTGGTTTTACGGCGAAAGAACTACATCGTTACCAACGTTTTTTAAAAACGACCCACTATCTTGATAAAATGCTGCACAACAACTCATCTCTTGACTGGTTGCCCATTGCTCTGAGTTGCGGCTATTACGATCAAAGTCATTTTATTCGTGATTTTAAGTATTATCTTAACTGTACTCCCTCCCAATACATATCCTCTCGTAATTCTATATGTACTTAAACTATTTCGTTTTCTTACAATATTTATTTGTTGTTAGATTTTATAGTGCCAACACTAATTAACAACAACGGAGTTAGTGATGAAACACTTAATAGTTTTTGCACACCCAAATCAAAATAGCTTAAATTACTCATTAAAAGAGACGCTCGAAACTTATTTAAAAAAACAACAACAAGAGGTTATAGTCAGAGACTTATATCAATTAGGCTTCGATCCTGTTTTATCCTTGGCTGATATGGCTGGGCAGCGTGAAGGTCGAGTTTCCGCTGATGTAGCTATAGAGCAGAATTTTATTAGTTGGGCTGAATGCATCACTTTTATTCATCCTATCTGGTGGACTGGTTTACCAGCGATATTAAAAGGTTACATTGATAGGGTGTTTAGTTATGGATTCGCTTATAGTTATCTTAATGGTATTCAACAAGGTTTACTCTCTGGTAAGCAGGTTGTGGTGATTAATACCCAAGGAAAATCATTCAGTGAATACCAAAGCAGTGGCATGCAAAGCGCACTTTCATTAACGTCTGATAAAGGTATTTATAGCTACTCTGGCTTAGCCATTAAGCAGCATCTTTATTTAGAAAATGCAGACCGAGCAAGTAAAGAAGATGTGATTCATTTTAAAGAAAAGATTAAAGCTTGTTTTTAGAAAAGGTATTATCCCGCGCCTTGAGCCTGTAACAGTTATTGAAAGTTTACTTTCTAAACGCTTTTATATCTCTTCTTGGTGAAGCCCCGAATAAGCGAGTATATTCTCGGCTAAATTGTGAGGGGCTTTCATAACCAACCATATAAGCTGTCTTTGTTGCATTGGTATTATTAGAAATCATTATTTGGCGAGCCTCGGTTAAACGTAATTGCTTTAAATACTGTAAAGGACTTAAACCCGTTACTTTCTTAAATTGATTGTAGAAATTAGAAGTACTCATATTAATCATTGCTGCTAATTCATCAATGCTCCTTGGTTTCGCAATATCTAATTTCATTATTTCAATGACTTTAGCCACCCGATACATATTACTTCCATGCAAGGATGCTTGAATGATTGAAGAGCCATGAGGGGTGTTTAAAAGACGATAATATATTTCTAGAAAGTAAATTTCTGATAAATAAGGGATATCTTTAGGTGCGTCTAACAACTTCATCAATCGAAGAATAGGCTCACCCAATACCTCATCCATATTCCCAACAAAAATCCCTTTTCTGGTTTTATGAGTGCCTTTAAGATTTAACTCAGCGACAAGCTTTGCCATTATTTTCATATCAATATCAATTTGAATACATAAATAAGGTTTGTCCTTATTTGCATTCGTCACTTCACCTATCAATGGTAAATCAACTGAAACAACTAAATATTTACTATTAGTATATTGAAACACTTCTCCGTTCAGTGAAACCTGTTTGCATCCTTGAACAACAACATAAATAGAAGGCCGATAGATGACAGGTAACCTAACGTTTAGTGAGGACATTTTATAAAAATGTAAGCCATCAATCTTAGTTGCATGAATACCATCACAGAAAGAGTATCGGTCAATGATTCTTTTCATTTCATTTATTAAGTTATCATCCATTTTCAAGACACCGCTATATTTTATATATATAAATTTACATGATTAAAAATATCAATTGCAAATTTAATCACATCTTCTAGAGGATTAGGCAAGTTTATAATGGCATTGTGTATTAGCAGAAAATCGTTGTAGTTGTAATATAACAACTCTTATTAAACATCAGGAAATTTATTATGTGTGATAAAAAATCTGTCGCAATTATTACTGGTTCTTCTAGAGGAATAGGCGCAGCTATTGCTATTCGCTTGGCTTCTGACGGTTTTTCGGTCGTCATTAATTTTGCCAATAATGAAAAAGAAGCATTAAAAATTGTACATAAAATCGAGCAGTTAGGCGGTAACGCTGTAGCTATTCAAGCAGATGTATCTAATGCAAAAGAGGTCGCTCACCTTTTTGAGCAAACAGGGGTTATATATGGCCAACCTGACGTATTGGTTAATTCAGCAGGGATAATGTATTTATCACCTATCGCCGAATATAGTGATGAATTTTTTGATAAAACAGTTGCCGTTAACTTTAAAGGTACATTTAATACATTACGCGAGGCTTCAAATAAGCTAAAAGATGGTGGCCGAATTGTTAATTTATCAACATCAGTTATTGGTCTTAATTTACCCACCTATTCAGTTTATGCCGCAACTAAAGCAGCAGTAGAAACAATGACTGCAATCCTTTCAAAGGAAATGCGTGGTCGTTCAATTACTGTTAATTCGGTGGCTCCTGGTCCAACAGCAACAGCATTGTTTTTGGATGGAAAATCAAATGAACAAATTGAAGCTCTTGCTAAAATGAATCCATTAGAGCGTTTAGCTGAACCTGCCGATATTGCGAATACTGTTTCTTTTCTAGTTAGCTCTCAAGGGGGGTGGCTTAATGGTCAAACTTTACGATCTAATGGCGGAATGGTCTAAGGGAGGCTTGTCATGAATAAACAAAATAACTCTATACAATCAATAATTCGCCACGTTAATTATACGACGATAGCAGCTTTAATAGCAGCAATGGCGGCAGCAGGAGTTGATGCTTTACAGTTACCTATATGGGCTATGTTTATTGGCTGGATTGCATTTTTTACCCGAGGGTTAAATATAAACCATACTATTACTAATTTAGTTTGTGTTTGGATAGGTATCACTATCGGTATGATTGCAGGAGTAGTTTTAAAAATAATTGGCCCTGTATTCGGTGCGGGTGCATTACCCATCGTAGTTTTTGTTGTAGGGATGTTAGTTATATCACTACGAAGTGCTCCTAAAATAAACAACTTATTGTGCTATTTCTTGGGATTAGTTTCATTTTTTGCTTCGCATTATACACCATCAATTGACAACTTTTTAGCGTTATCAGCTGCTGTGACTATTGGTTCCTTTGCTGGATTAACCTCTTCATTACTACAAAATATTATATTGTTTAAAACTAAAGGTTGATAATTTAGAGATGCAAAAGGCAGCATTTACGCTGAGTTCTATGCGTTAAGTTTCTAATCATATTTATAAGGTAATTAGATTGTTTTTATCTGATAGTATTAATTTATCTATCAACTAATACTATCAGAATGCTTATCAATAATTTATCAGTAAGCTTTATTGTGGAAATCTTTATTGATAATTAGGTGGTTCAGCATTTAACGAGCTTCTAACCTAGCCTCGATCCGGCTTCTTGGTATGAATTGCCCCTTTATCGTCAAAACTGTCATTGAGAGAATCATCAAGCATGGTTGTATTCTGACAAACTAATAACTTATTAGGCCATAATTAATTTGATTAATTATGGCATGATTAATTAGTTGTCGAAATAGTTACACTTAGATAAGCTAAGGCTTATGTCAGCTTTCCTATCTTTGTTAACATTGGTTAGTGAAAATTAGCGGCTTATTCAGCTAGCCAAAAGCCGACATACCATTAAACTAATTGAGGCTCTTCGCTTGCCAATCAGGAATACCGTAACGCTTTAATATTTTTGATAGTTGACCTGTTGCTCTTAGTTTTATTAATCCCTGGTCAAATATATTGATGTATTTGACTTTAAACTTAGGAGAATAACCAATATAAAGAGGAACAAAATCACCCTCTGTACCAGCATATTTTAAATTGGAAATATTGCTGTTCTGAAGTTCATATTCAATATTAAAGCGCGAATCCAATACCATTGATATTCGTTGCTTACTTAACATCATTAATATATTGGATAATGGACTATTACCTGAGGCTGAATATATATGTTGCCCTGAAGTTTCTTGGAGCTGAGTTATTCCATCGCTATATTTATAACCTTTAATTATTCCTAGAGTGTTACCCTGTTCAATCTCTTTTTTTAGACTTTCTATAGAGCTAAATTTCCACGGGTTTGTTTTTATGACATAAAAATCATGATACCAACCACCATAAACTTTCAGGCTTCGTTTTAAATGATATTCTTCAATATGTTCAGCGGTTAAAGCTAACACCATATCTAATTTTGATTGTTGCAGCAGTATTAATGAGCGTGCGAGGGGAAGGATATTAAAATTAATATCTAAACCATTATGTTTAGCAATTTCATTTATGACCTCAATTAATACACCCGGCTTGTGTACTTCATTGCAAATATAAGGACACCACTCGTCCGAACCAACGTTTAGTGTTTCGTTTGCAACTGTATTAAAAGAGACTAAAAGGATAATGACCGAAATGTATTTAAGCAGCATTTGTATTATTCATTCTTTGTAAAAGCCATTCTGTTTATTGAAGGTATTATATTTATAATGAATACGCTACTAAAATAAGATTTATAAACGCTCTTATTTTCCAGTCAGTGAACAACAGTTAACGCCTGCTTTCGTATCAATTAATATTCCCTAGAGCTATCAATCTACTATAAGTCAGTAAGTATATTGATTAAGCTAAAATGATATTATTTATCAATAAGTAATATCATAATCGGCTTATATAAGTATTCTTATAGCGATAAAAAGGGATGGTTTTGAGCAGTTCTTCTATTGGTATCATGGCGAATGCCCAAAAAATGGATACCTCAAAATACAGAACTAAGACAGCACAAACAGGCAGTGATATGGCCCATTGTGTTACAAAGTGAATTTTAAGCACCAGATTACTATTCCCTAGTGCGCGAAGAATATTACCGGCAACGGTATTGTAGGCACGAATAATTGGCAGAATGATATAAAGCGGCGCAATAATCATTAGCGCTGTTTGAGTTTCAGGTTCAATATCTGGATAGACCCATCTAATACATTGGCTGAGTATAAAAAATAGTCCTGCAATAATTACCGACAGCGTCATGCCGACTTTTGTACAGCGAGTAACAAAATGCTTTAGGTCACTGGTTTCTTTTTGCCCGAGCAACTGACTAATACTGATGCCAGAAGCTTGAGCCCAAGCATTCGGAAATTGCGTACCAGCGCGAACCCAAGGAAAAATCAAGGTAATAGCAACAAACGAGAACAGATCCAATTGAGCGAACAATAGTTGGTAAACAGTCGCCCCAACGGATAAAACAAAAAAGTTAGCGGCTATAGGATATATTTCACGGTATTGAGGGCCAATCTCTAACCCAAAGTGTCTATTTTTAGGGTATGTCAAATCGACTTTATTATCAGTGCGCAACGCCAAGTAAAAAAATATCGCCCTTAAGAAAACGGCAATTAAGCTGCCCCAAGCTGCTCCTTCGACACCCAGCCCTTGATGTGTTGCAAACCCGTTTATCAGAAAATAGCTAAGTAAGGCATTAACCGGTAATTCAATCATAAAGCCTTTTAATGGTACTTTGGAGTTACCTTGACCATTACAAAAAGCCGTACAAACTTGCGTGTATGCTGTTATCACCACGATATATTTAGTGATGGATATATAGTTATTCGCCAGCTGTGCTAAATCACTGTCATCAGTAATAAAAGCAACTAAATCAGTACTCCACAAGGTTAAAATAAACAGAAAAACAAAGGAGGTTGATATATTGATCAGCAAGCCAGACCAATATGCTACCGCTAAATCAGCCTTATTATCCGAGCCGTAAGCTCTGCCGACCAAAAGTTGAATACCATTACCAATAGCAATTTCAAGACCTAATACAAATGCCACTATCGTTGTGGCAATACCCATCGCGGCAACAGGTAGTTCTCCCAGTGGTGCAACGAGCAATGTATCAATCATTAACATCGATTGTACTAGCAACGCATTAAAAGCGAGTGGCCATGCTAATGCAAAATTACGCCGAACATACGCACTAGAATTCATCAAGAAATAACCTTTATTAAAAAGCCCCCTACAACAGATAAATAGTTGTAGAGGGAAGCGGGTAAACTGTTCTTCAATTTAATCATCGATATAAAAATTCTATAATCGATATCATCTTCTGATCTTACTAACGGTTATTATGTACCGGAAACTAACTAAAAAAATATAACGACTACACTTACTATAACTAATAATAAACTATTGAAATAGCATTACTTATTATCGGCCCATCCATCCACCATCCACTAATAAAGTAGTACCATTTACATAGCTTGCGGCGTCAGAAGCTAAAAACACAGCAGGTCCTTTAAAGTCTTCTGGTTTACCCCAACGACCTTGTGGAATTCTAGCTAAAATAGAAATGGAGCGTTCTGGATCATTACGTAAGGCTTCAGTATTGTCTGTATCTATATACCCAGGCGCAATCGCATTCACATTTACGCCTTGTCCTGCCCATTCATTTGATAGTGCCATTACTAACTGCCCTATAGCACCTTTGCTAGCTGCATAGCCAGGAACCGTAACCCCACCTTGAAAGGTTAATAACGAAGCAGTAAAAATAATTTTACCCGCTCTACGAGCAACCATTTCTTTACCAATTTCACGACTAAGAATAAATTGAGAATTTAAGTTCACATCGATAACTTTGTCCCACAACTCATCTCCGTGCTCTACAGCGGGTGCACGTAAAATAGTACCGGCATTATTCACTAAAATATCAATTTGAGGAAAGTCGGCTTTAACCTCTTTAATAAATGAATACAAAGCCTTGCGGTCAGAAAAATCACATTGATAACCTTTAAAATTACGTCCGAGTGCCACTACTTTTTTTTCAACATCTGAGCCTTTTGATTCTAAACTGGCTGAAACCCCAATAATATCCGCGCCTGCTTCTGCCAACCCAAGCGCAATAGCTTTACCAATGCCACGTTTACAGCCAGTAACTAGGGCAACTTTACCCGCTAAATTGAATTTTTCTAACATTTACTTTATCTCCTAATCATTATTTATGACCGAGTTATTACTCACTTTTCGATATTCATTATTCATAACCCAGGAACTGACAATCGCTAATTTAGCGATTGTCAGTTCCTGGGTTATTGATTAATTACTTGTCAAAGGCCTACAGCACGCCATCGTAACTTGTCGCTTTAATTACCTTACCCGCTTTATCCTTTAAAACAGAAACCCATTTTGACTCCGCTTGAATGTCTTGATAAGCAATTTTATTTTCGTTAGAAAAAATAAAGGTTTCAATATGATCTTTCGAGGTTATTTCAACACCAATACAGTGTTCACCTTTAATCGACGTCACTGAAATGTTATCACTCGCGTCACCTTGAATAGCATCTTTAGGCTGAAGTACATTAAGGAAATAACTATTTTTACTTTTTTCTGGGTTCTCAATTAATAATGTTTTTAAGCTAATGCGACGAATATCATCCGGACGTTGAGGCGTCATTATTTCTTCAACTAAGGTTTCATCAACTTTCGTTGCTCTCACTTCTGGGAATACCGTAAATACGTTAAGCGCGCCAGTCCCATTAATAATTTCAAACTGGTTTTGGCTTACTTGATTTGCATATTTTTCTGAATGCATACGCCAAGTAAATGTGTGCTCTAGCTGACTCTCTAGTTCGTCTAAAAAGATAAAATAGCCGCATTCGCTATTAATGATATGGCGTGCATTACGTGTTAATTCCATTTCTGGATAATACATTTTACTCGATTCACCAACCACATAGGTATAGCCATTATCATTAGAAAAAGCTTCAATTTTTGCAATGGCTTCTTCTGGCACATCTCGCCATACGTTATGAATGCCTTTACAGTTTAAATCGAATAATTTTGGATCACTTAAATCCCCTTCATCCCATATTTTCTCACCAACACAACCGGTACCATCAACCGTAATCAAGTTGTGAACTTCCGCTTTAGATGTGCGGTTGTAGCCCTCATCAATCGCTAAGGACGCACCATTATGTATTAGTATAAAGTGATTAAAGTCTACGTGATAATGGGTCAAACTACGGGTTTTCCAATCGTTTTCTTTGTCTAACTTCCAGCTGAGTTCCCATTGCTTATGACCGCCAGCAGGGCTTGATTTAAATGAAAGATGCGTAGCATCTGTGTCCCAGCTAGAACGCATAACCACAAGACCAAGATCTGGGAAGTATTTGGTTAACGGCAGCGCTTCTGGTGACTTTTCTTCTATCTCAGGGTTAAACCAAATTAACTCTAAGAAAGCCTCAGGTAAAATACCTGGGAAAATTTTACTTTGATAAGCTTCTCTAAATAAGAACTTAGTGCGTACCATTTCACCTAACCATTGCGACTGCTCATTATTATATTCTGAGGCGATTTTGTAGTAAGCAGCAACGGAGTGAGAACTTCTTCTATCATGTACATCGGCAAAGTTAATATTCTCCTCCCAGTTAGGCGCAGACTGGTAAATACGGTAGTCGAAAGAATTTTTTAAAAAGCCGGCATTAAAGTAATTTGGTCCGCCATCTTCTCGAATATAATCGGCCGCAGATAAGAAGAAGTTAATCGCGTATCGCCAATATCCTGTTCCTTCGTAGTTAGAGCCATCTTCAGGCAGGTATTCAAATACTTTTTCAAAGTTATCTTTGATTTCATCAATCCATACTTGGGCACCTTGGTGCTCAGAGCGAATAGCATAAGCGGTAGTTAATAAGCCTGAATAATTAATCCAATTATGATTTTGCCAATAGTTAGTCGACCAACAATGGCCTAAGTTCTCTTGGCCGTAATCAAAAATCTTATTGCCTTGCAGGATCAATTTATTAAGAAACTGACTACGTTCTTCTTCAGTTAAGTAATCTTTTATCCAATCGTAAGAAAGCCCTAAACCATACAGTAACCATGACGCACTAAGATCCACATCGACTAAAAATCCATATCCCCAAACATCATAATTAACCGCAGTAAAAATCCAACGCTTTGCTTCTTGCAGGTAATGGTCTTGTTCAGTTAATAAATAGGCCAAACTTAAGTTTGCGGCGGCCATTCCTATATAAGTAATACTAGTATGCGGATGTTCTACTGATAACACTTCGTTTTCATACGCGCTACATTGCTCTAAAAGTCGAGTCAAATGTTCTTTACGACAAGTTTTTAGCTCTGCTTTTAAAACATCAAGTTGGTCGTTTATAAGTAAGTAATTCATGGTTAATTCCTGTAATAAAAAGTGGTAAATAATGAGGTTCAGTAAACTCTCGAGAAAATAAGTCTCATTATTTTATTTGTGATTCCGCATCCTTGGTTGTAGTAACGGGCTCCTTCCCCGCATTGAGCATTAACAAACTAATTACCCCAATTGTCACTGCAAGTACCAGAATAACTATTCTGCCTGCTAGTGGATTTGGAATGATCAGCATCAAGGCAATGAAACCCGCTACTGCCACACCAAAGCGCCCAATAGCGGTAAGTTGACTTAAATCATTGCCCTCACCTACTTCTTTTTCAAAATCGATAGGTGTTTTCATATTTGTAAAGAATTTGTCAACCATTTGACGATGTGCGGATCTTTGATTTGGTGCAAAAAGTGTTGAAACTAAAAAGCCAAACGTGCCAGAGCCCATCACGCCGAAGAACTGTTGTTGGAAGTTCCATTCGAAACTATCACTATAGGCTTGTGAAAATCCTAAGTAACTTAGTGGCACTTCAAAGTAAGCTAAGCTAGAAAAGATCAACGCACAGGCTATTGAGAACAACGCAGCCCACCAAGGTGTTTGTCGAATAAACATGCCTAAAAGTAACGGAATTGTAATTGGCATAGAAAGTAGTGTTCCGACTTGCAGCATGATTTCAAATATTCCGGAGCCATCTTGCTGGGCAAAATATAGCGCTAGCAATACAATCAAAAACCCCATTACCCACGTTAATGTTCGACCGTAGTTTAATAGTTCGGATTCTTTTTTAGCTTGCCAACTAAGTTTACGTGATATTTTTGGATAAATATCTTTGATCAGAATGGCAACATTGGTATTAAGGCCTGTATCCATAGAGCTCATAGTCGCCGCAAGAATGGCAACAACGATCAAGCCAACAAGCCCTACAGGCAACAAACTAATACTAGCAACGGCATAACTTGCCTCAGCAGACTTGGCGATATCAAACGCCATAACAAGATCTGGGTATAATAATCGAGCGGTAATGGGCGGTAAGAACCAAATAACACTACCTACCAACATTAATACTGAACAAAGCAACGCGGCTTTTTTGGCTTCTTTCCCATCTTTAACAGAAAAGTAACGTGGCGCAGCATTCATTGAGTTGAAGACAATAAATTGTTTTGCCATCATCGCACTTGCCCAGCCCCATGTATACGCACCACCAAATAGAGTCGCGGAGTTGATCATACTATATTCTTCGGTTAACCCTTGCTCCTCTATTTTCACAAATAAATTTTCAACTCCGCCCAACGCATCTAAGCAAAGATAGGCAACGATTAAAGTAAGTGGCACTAAAATTAGACCTTGTAAGAAGTCAGTCGCCATAACAGCCCAGCGTCCACCAGTTGCAGAATAAAGTAGAACAACAACACCACAAACAACGATAACGTAATTAATGTCGTAGCCAAATACGGCAGAACAAAAAATACCTAAACCGTAAAGTGCCATAGCGGAATATAAAATACGAATGGGTACTTCATAGTATGCATAGAAATCACGAGTTTTCTCACCAAAACGACCAGCAATAGCTTCAGGAAAAGTAGTCACCCTCATTTGGCGTAACCAAGGTCCCATAAAAAGGTAATTGACGAAAAAGCCAAGTACGTTACCAAAGAATATAAACATGGCCGAGAACCCTGACTCGTAGGCGATACCAGCAGCACCGGTAAAAGTCCACGCACTAAATGCACTCATAAAAGCACTACTACCAACTAGCCACCACGTTCCTTTGCTGCCCCCTTTAAAGTAATCGTCGGTATTCGCCGAAAACTTTTTGAAAACAAGACCAACGATAATGATCAGCAGAAGGTATCCAACGATCACTAGATATTCAACATTCGAAATTTCCACTCTTTTTGCCTTTTATTAGGTTGCTAAAGTAATTGATAATGATTAGTAAACCAATTTACTAAACCGATTTAGTTGATTAAGTTATCATAATATTGCAAAATGTCAACATTCAAGTATTTGGACTTTCAAAGAAAATATACATGCAAAAAAAAATAAAGTTAATTGATGTCGCAGAGCTTGCCGGTGTTTCAAAAAGTACGGTATCTCAGTACCTAAACGGCCGTTTTGATTACATGTCAGAAAAGACAAAAGAACGCATAAAGCTGGCTATAGAAGAGCTTGATTATGTACCAAACCCTATTGCTCGTAGTTTAAAAATGAATAAGACTAAAACAATAGGAGTAATAGTAAGGGATATTACCGGCTTCTATACAAGCCGCACCCTTAGAGGGATTGATGACTATTGTAAAAAAAGTGACTACAACGTATTAATATATAATACGGATGTTGATCCCGAGGTTGAAGCAAAGTCGCTAGAGACATTGTACCAATTACGTGTAGACGGAATTATTATTGCGTCTTCAGGTCAAAATACAAAATTAATTGATAAATATATTAATAACGGTCTACCTATTGTTCATTTTCAACTTGAACATGATGGCAATGAAAAAAATATAATTGTTTCTGATTATCGAAAAGCGGCGTTCGACGCAACGGAATACTTAATAGAATTAGGACATAAACGAATCTGTTTTCTTACTCAAGATTTTCAGAGTATGAAATCAAGAAAGGACCGTTACCTTGGCTATACCGATGCTTTAGAAAAGCATAACATTCCTGTTGATCAACAATTGGTTCAATATTGGCACCGAAATATCGGTTTTCAACAATCACCAAAAAGTATGCTTGCTGCGGCTAACCCACCAACGGTATTTTTTACACAGCATTTACCTATTACGACTGAATTATTAACAGCGTTTAATAACGAGAATATTTCAATACCTGATGATGTTTCACTATTAGCTTTTGATGAGCTACCAATGGCTGAGTATTTAAAAGTACCTATTACAGTAATAACCCAAAACCCTTATGAAGTAGGTAGAGAGGCAACAAAGTTGTTACTTGATAAAATTAGTGACGATGAAACTCCGCCACAAAAAATTGTCCTTCCTTGTTCTTTTATTAAAAGACAATCTTGTAAAAAAATATAAAAGGAATGCAATTAAGCCCTCTAACAATCATGAAGGCGCTTAACTGAAAACATATTGGAAGCCTCAACGCCTTGTTTACTGCAATAGCAGAGGCTTTACATTTATGATATTTAGCTTTTAGAGCCACTTATATACTTACTTGTACTTTTCAACTTACCAGTCATGTGGGCAAAGTTCGCAACCTTCCATATAAGCCCCCTGAAAAATGGCATAGCGTTTGAATACACCATCCATTACTGCATCTTTAAAATTAGCATCGTAAAACTTGGCTTCTTGCACATTAGCATTTTTTAGATTAGCTCTCGTTAGGTCGGCTTTAGCAAACCAAGCCATTTCAAAATTAGCTGCTCGTAAGTCAGCATCAATTAGCTTAGCACCGCTCAACCGAGCAAATTCAAAACCACCACCGCGTAAATTAGCTTTATTAAGTTTAGCGCCTTGCAAAAATGCCGCCCACGCCTGTACTGATTCTAAGTTTGCTCCTCGAAGATCGGCCCCTTTAAGGTTCGCATGACGCAAGTCTGCACGAACTAAGTTTGCTCCTCGAAGATCAGCACCGGCAAGGTTAGCATTGCCTAATTTAGCATGCCGCAAATCGGCATTACGTAAATCAGCACCGGCACAATTAGTTTTAGGCATAATTACACAACTACCTATTCGCCTTTCAGTGATATCTTCCGCTTGAGCGAACTGAGTGCTTATATGTAAAAAAATTAGCGTGAAAAATAGTTTTTTAATTATCATCTTCATCTTCCTATGTGAGACAACACAGGCCAGCTTTACTGACCGGTGTTAATATTAGCTATCGATACGAATCAGTTTAGTCAAGACGTGCGATATCTTTCGCCCACTTAGGTACTTTAAATACCCAGTAAGATCCACCTTGAGATACTGGTTTAGTTAAATCAGCCATACCGCCACCCCATAAAGGTACTGCACCACCATATCCTGATGCTACGCCAACATACTGCTCACCGTCCATTTCCCAAGTAATAGGACTAGAAATAATGCCACTACCGGTTTGGAATTTCCAAAGCTCTTCACCAGTTTTTGCATTAAATGCTTTAAAGTAACCATCACCAGTACCTGTAAATACAAGGTTACCTTTGGTTGCTAAAACACCAGCCCAAAGAGGTAATTCTTCTTTATGTTGCCAAACAATTTCACCACTTATCGGATCGATAGCACGTAAATTACCAACGTGATCATCAAACATACGTTTAATGCTAAAACCTTGTCCAAGATACGCAGAGCCTTTTGTGTATTTAACTTGTTCAGTCCAGTAATCTTCTTTCCAATGGTTAGCACCAATATAGAACAAACCTGTATCTTGACTGTAAGCCATTGGGTTCCAGTTTTTAGCGCCTAAGAAAGGAGGTGATACTTCGATACTTTTACCACGTTTCTCTCCTGGCTCTGGTTTCGGCGGACGTTGACCTTCTACTTCTACCGGACGACCAGTAACAGGGTCTATGTGAGTCGCCCAAGAAATGTTTTCAACAAATGGGAAAGCTTTAATAAACTTACCGTCTTCTCGGTTAACAACATAGAAGAAGCCATTACGGTCGGCATGAGCAGTCGCTTCAACAACTTTTCCATCATCTTCATATTCGAATAAAACAAGTTCATTGTTACCAGAGAAATCCCAAGCATCGTTAGGTGTATGTTGATAGAACCATTTCACTTCACCAGTAGTAGGATCAACACCTAATTGCCCTGAGGTATAAAGACTATCGTAATCAGCTGGCTTTCCATCTTTACCAGTACGTGCCCAACCGTTCCATGGTGCAGGATTACCGGCACCAATAATAATAGTATTGTTATCTACATCAAAGCTAGCACTTTGCCACGGGGCGCCGCCACCATGATGCCAAGCTTCCACCAATTCACCATTTTCATCACGTGGCCAAGAAGGTGCACGCACATCGCCAGTTGGCGTACTTTCTTTACCATTAAGACGTCCCATATGCCCTTCAACAAAAGGACGCATCCATATTTCTTCACCGGTTTCCGTATCTCGAGCAAACAACTTACCTACGATACCAAATTCGTCACCAGAAGAACCATGAATCAGCATAACGCGGCCAGTTTTCTTATCCTTAATGATAGTAGGAGCACCGGTCATAGTATAACCAGCTTTGTGATCGCCAAATTTCTTATTCCAAACCCTTTTACCTGTTTTTTTATCAAGTGCAACTATTCGCGCATCTAGCGTACCAAAATAAACTTTGTCACCATAGATAGCCGCACCACGGTTTACCACGTCACAACAAGGGCGAATATCTTCAGGTAAACGATGACTATAAGTCCATAGTTTTTTACCTGTTCGTGCATCCATCGCAAAAATTCTAGAATAAGAAGCTGTCACGTAAAGTACGCCTTCATGATACAAGGCTTGCGTTTCTTGTCCTCGTTGCTTTTCATCACCGAATGACATGGTCCACTGTGGAACCATCGCTTTGATGGTGTCGGTATTAATTTGGGTTAAATCACTATATCGCTGTGCTTTTACCCCCATACCGTAACCTAATACATCAGTGGTTGTATCTTGATCATTAAGAATATCGTCCCAAGTTACCTTGTTGGAGTCGGCTTGCACATTCAAAGCTGCACTTGCTAAAACAACAGTTGCGATACCTACAGCAATACGATGAAGTGCCCATTTTTTTGCTCCCGGCGTTTGACGAGAATTATTTATCTGAGTTTGCATATTATTTCCTCTATTAATTGTAGCTATTCAGCTAGGTAAAAAACTATTTACTTAATAAAAACTATGAAGCATCTACTACCAATATGTATTGCTTATCACAGTGAAGGGTTTGTTATTTTTATTCGTCTTCCATTCCAATTTAACCATCGTGTTCTATCATTTTATTTAGTAGAAATATTCAGGTGTCCTTACTCAATCGCTAATGCTTTTTTGTAATATCTATCTCCCTACTATTTTTGAATCACAATACTTCCTTCGGTTAAATATTAATCGTCTTGTTGGTAATGACGCTATAGGAATAATTCCTTTTAGTAATCTGTTTTCAAGAATGATAAACCCAGGCCTAACATTAAAAATAATTATTATTTATCAATAACTAAAACGAACAATACTTTAGTATGAATTAACCTATCCCATAGCATAATTAAAAGGCTTATCCAAAGGTATAGCTCAAATAGTTCTTAAGGTTTGCGTGTTAGTAATAATGTTTTTATCAAATAAATTTACTGATGTTTTTGGTAATTTTTTGCTAAGGAACTACTCCCCCAGCTGACAGTTTTAAGGTTTGGAAATATTGCAATTCTCTTAGCCTTCGGAGGACATTTGACAAAGATCTTCTTGGTAAGAAAATGACATTATTACTCGGTAGTAACCTAACAGAGTGATAGATAGTTAAGACTAAATAATGAGAGAAATAGTCTTATAGTTGCATGGTGATGACAGTAATTTGGGTTTTAAGATGATAATCGAATAAGCAGTTATTGCTGATAACATTGGTGATAAAAAATACAATTTGTATCTCTATTCAAACTATAAAAAGGAACAAATCATGAACTCATCTTTTAGCAAAAAACAAATACAATGAATAGGTTAACACTCTGTAAAACAATACTATTAATAAGTTTATTCTTTATGGTGCCAACCACCTCTTTGGCATTATCCACCGACTCACCAGATGGCTGGAATGAAATTTTTCCTCATGCTACTTCAATAGGTGAAAAAGAATCTTCCCCACCTGTTTGGCCAATATATCAGGTGGGAAATTTGGTTGGCTATCTCTTTCATTCTCAAGACGTTGTAGCGTTACCAGCATTTTCTGGTGAGCCTGTAGATATGCTAATTGGCATAGACCTAGAAGGAAAGTTAGCTGGTGTTCTCGTTGTCGAACATCAAGAGCCAATATTTTTGCATGGCTTTGGTGAGCAACCACTATTTGATTTTGTTAAACAATATGCTGGTCTATCAGTTTTAGATAGTATTAAGGTTGGTAAGACGTCAAACAGCACTCATGTGGCGATCGATGGAATTACAAAAGCAACAGTTTCAGTGGTTGTAATCAACGAATCAGTATTATTATCTTCATTAGCTATTGCCCGTAAAACCCTCGATGGCTTTACAAGTAATGCCGTTGCCGATATTTTAAACACTTATGAACCTCTTGATATTAAAGCACTGGAAAAGAGAAATTATCTTACTAAGTTAACCCTTACTAATTCTGATGTAGCACAGGCATTTGATGACGATAATATAGTGGAAAAAATAGCCGTCACTAATAAGATAAATAAATCAACGTTCGTAGATTTGCATTTTGCTTATCTTAATTCTCCGATGATAGGTAAAAACCTATTAGGTAATGACTACAAACTGTTAATGCAGCGCTTAAATGAAGGTGAACATGCTCTTGGTATTTGGTCTTACGGTGCTTACCACCATGTTGATAAAGATTTTATACCTGCCTCAATTCCAGATCGACTATCAATATTACAAAATGATGTACCGATAGAAATTCGTGATTTAAACTTTTATGATTTATATGAAGGTAAAAAAGAAGCCTATAGAGGAGCGGAAGCCTTAAATATATATAGAATAAAATCACATTCAGGATTTGATCCTGGATCTCCTTGGACCTTATCATTAACCGTTTCTTATGGAAATAATCCTTGGTTAAACCAGGTATCTTCCGTGTTCCCAATAGATTATCAACTCCCGAAGTCTCTTTATAGTTACCCTGAATTAGACAATAATAATACTTCCCTCCCCTTATGGTTAGAGCTTTGGCATAACAGATCTAGTGAGATTACTATACTAGTGTTAAGTCTGTTGATTTTAACTTTTCTTTTTATTTATCAGCATCAACTTTCCCGACGTTTTACATTATTTCATCGTGTCCGTTGGATTTTTTTAATTTATACCATAGTGTTTATTGGCTGGTATGCACAAGGACAATTATCAGTAGTAAACATATTTCCAATTCTGCATTCACTCTTTAACGGCTTTGACATTCAAACCTATCTAATGGATCCAATCATTTTCATTCTCTGGTCATATGTATTTATTAGTCTTTTCCTTGTGGGTCGTGGCTTATTCTGCGGCTGGCTTTGCCCTTTTGGCGCCTTACAGGAAATGCTGGGTTGGTTAGCTAAGAAATGGCGAATACGACAACTTAAAATAACCTATCCACTACATAAAAAACTACAACTGGTAAAGTATGGTGTGTTGTTATTCTTAGTTGGATTATCACTATATGCCAATGTTATGGCTGAAGTAATGGCTGAAGTTGAACCTTTTAAAACAACGTTCACTTTAATGTTTGTTCGTACTTGGCCCTTTGTAATTTATGCTTTAGTGATATTAGGTCTAGGATTATATATTAATAAGTTTTACTGTCGTTATCTCTGCCCTCTTGGTGCAGGATTATCACTACTTGGAAGGTTTCATCCAATTAAGTGGCTAAGTAGACGTAAAGAATGCGGCAGTCCATGTACACTTTGTCATCATAAATGTGATATTAAAGCCATTACTCCATCAGGCTCTATAGATTATAACGAATGCGTACAATGCTTCGAATGTATCGCCTATTATAATAATGCCAGTTTGTGCCCACCACAAAAACAAGAGAAAAAACGGCTCGAAAAACTTAATTTATCTACAGAGCAAATTGAAATTAAATGTGTTAGTTAAATCATTAGTAATACTAATAACTCTCAAACAGCAAAAAGCCCGTTACCTTCGTAACAGGCTTCCGCTTTTATAATAAGGAGTGCAGGATGCACAGGAACGGTCTCACATAAAGAGAAGAACACCCACACGCTTATACCTTCGAGCGCTGCTGCGTTGACGTACAGGATGTACTAATGTCGTGGTGTCAGGATGACAAGTAGCAGACACAACTTCTGAGCGCCGCGGCAATATGAACGAATTCCCTACATGGATGTAGGAAATTATACCAATTCCGATATTTTTATGATCTAACAAAATATCAATTTAAACAGTTTTATGATCTAATATAAGCTCAGACGAGGAACTATATATGGCTCATAACTTAGCAAAGTTAATTTCATCAA
>NZ_JAUOPP010000025.1:0-70161 GCF_030547765.1 Colwellia sp. 6_MG-2023
AAGATGAGTTAACCGCTGATGACGAGCTGGATATCGATGAACTAATTGCTGATATGGAACAGTCAAATGATAGCTCAATCGATAGTGCCGTTGATAGTGAAGTTGAAGATGAGTTACTTGATGATGAAGATTTCGACATCGATGAGCTAATTGCTGACTTGGAGAAGTCAAATGAAACTCCAATGGAAAATGAAGTTGAAGATGAGTTAATTGATGATGAAGACTTTGACATTGATGAGCTAATTGCCGACATGGAACAGTCAACTGAAAGCCCTGTTGAAGATAAACTTGATATTGGCGATGATTTAGTTTCAGGTGCTTTCGATAAGGAAGCACTTGAAGAATTATTGGAAGATAACGAACATGCTATTGAGTTATCACCTGATTTTTCAGATCAAAATGTATTAGCAGATTTGTTAAATGATAGTGATGAAGATAGTAGTAGCAAAGTAACAGAAGCTAGTGAAATTAATGATATTAAAGAGTTAAATAATTTAAATTTTGATGAGCTTTTAGCAAATATCGAAGAAGAGTCTAGTATTGCCAATCAAGGTGCTAATTTTAATGAAAACCTTGATGATAGCGATAAAGTAACATTAGAAGATTTCGATAACTTTAATTCTCAAGACATTTCATCGAAAGATAGTGCAGAGGCAGGAAACTTTGCAAGTAGTGATAGCAACGAAAGTGATTTTGTCTCTGTTGACTCATTACTTTCTGATAGCCAAGGAGAAGTCAATTTTGATGAACCTTATGAAAACGCTAATATAGATGTTGGATTGAATGAATTTCCAGAATTTACTCGTGATGTCAACTTAATTGATGTTGATATTGATGAGAGCGGTATGGCCGCTAAACTTGATTTAGCAAAAGTTTACCTTGAAATAGGAGACGAAGATAATGCTCAAGTTATTTTAAAAGAAGTTATTAAATTGGGTACAGCTGAACAGCAAGAAGAAGCACAGAGACTGTTAAACGAGACTTAAGACGATATATAACGTAATCGAATTACTAACAATATTGGCATAGCGCAGTAAAATAATGGATAATGCGCCAATTTGAGTTATACACAGTTGGCTTAAGAGGTTTACATGCGTTACGCACTAGGTATCGAATACGATGGGAAAAATTATTGTGGCTGGCAACGGCAAAAAAGCGTAATTAGCGTACAACAAAAAGTAGAACAAGCATTATCTAAAATTGCAGACGAGCCTATTGAAGTTATTTGTGCTGGTCGTACCGATACAGGTGTTAATGCGACAAATCAAGTTATCCATTTTGATACTACTAAGCAGCGTAAGGATATTGCGTGGACTCTAGGGGTCAATACTCATTTACCTACAGACATAGCAGTCACTTGGGTTAAAGCTGTTAGTGATGACTTTCATGCTCGCTTTAGTGCTACAGCGAGACGCTATCGTTATATTATTTATAATAATAAATTACGCTCTGCTATTTTAAGTTACGGTATTAGCCATTGCCATTATTGGTTAGATGAAAAACTCATGCAAGAGGGGGCACAATACCTCGTTGGTAAGCATGACTTTACTTCATTTCGAACAGTTCACTGTCAATCACACTCACCAGTTCGCACTATTGAACATTGTGAAATAACTCGTCAAGGTGAATATATCATCGTTGATATAAAAGCGAATGCTTTTTTACACCATATGGTGCGTAATGTGGTTGGTAGTTTAATGCGTGTTGGGCAATCACAAGAAAAGCCAATTTGGATTAAAGAAGTATTGGAGCTTAAAAATCGTTGTATGGCAGGTGTAACTGCACCACCAGAAGGTTTATACTTTGTCGAGGTTGATTATCCAGGGCAGTTTGACTTGCCTAAAAGACCGTTTGGACCATTGTTTTTAAATTAAACTGTAATTATCATTATTAAATAACAAAACAGACCAGTTTTTTATATAACATATAGGATAAAGTATGTTCTAATTATTGGTTATATTTGTTATCACATTCTACTTAACTTTTTTATGAAGGTTTATCAGTAAAAAAGTTGATTTATATTCGTTGCAATAGGCAAAAATAAAATTATGAGCTGGATTGAAAAAATTCTCCCAAAAGCAAAATCTACCCAAAAAAGCAATATTCCTGAAGGTGTTTGGAGTAAGTGCTCTTCATGTAATGCGGTACTGTATAAAGTTGAGCTAGATAGACAAATATCTGTTTGTCCAAAGTGTGATCATCATATGCGTATTAGTGCGCGTAAACGCATCGACAGTTTTCTTGATCAAGATAACCGTCAAGAGCTAGGTGAAGAGTTTGAAGCACAAGATATTTTAAAATTTAAAGACTCAAAGCGTTATAAAGATAGATTAAGTGCCGCGCGTAAAAATACCGGTGAAAAAGATGCTTTAGTTGTAATGAAAGGTGAACTTCATGGTATGCCTGTTGTTGTTGCTGCATTTGAATTTGCATTTTTAGGTGGCTCTATGGCTTCCGTTGTTGGTGCTCGTTTCGTTAAAGGTGTTGAATATTGTTTAGAGCATAACCTTCCTTTTATATGTTTTTCAGCAAGTGGCGGTGCCCGTATGCAAGAAGCATTATTTTCATTAATGCAAATGGCCAAAACAAGTGCAGCATTAGCTAAAATGAGTGAAAAAGGTTTACCTTATGTTTCTGTATTAACCGACCCTACTATGGGTGGTGTTTCTGCAAGTTTAGCTATGTTAGGTGACATCAATGTTGCAGAGCCAAAAGCATTAATCGGTTTTGCAGGCCCACGTGTTATCGAACAAACCGTTCGTGAAAAACTGCCAGAAGGTTTTCAACGCAGTGAGTTTTTATTAGAAAAAGGGGCTATTGATATGATTGTTGATCGCCGTAATATGCGTGAAACATTAGCTCGCATGTTAGCCAAATTTACAGGACAAGTTAGCCCTTTATAATATTATCTTAAATTAGCTAAAGTCTATTAATATATGTTGAAACAAACTGAAAGCCACTCGAAAGATTTTTCTAATCTTAATGAGTGGCTTTGTTATTTAGAAACCATCCATAGCACTGAAATTGATCTTGGGCTATCTCGCATTAGCGAAGTTGCTACAAGACTAAATATTGATTTTAGTTTTGCTTGTGTAATTACCGTTGCTGGCACTAATGGCAAAGGAACTACGTGTGCTTTTTTAGAAAATGCGCTACTTGGTGAAGTTAGGTCCAAAAAAGTAGATGAGAAGACCATCGAAAACGATAATTCCAAAGATAATATTCGTTTACAAACCGTGGCTGTATACTCATCACCACATATTGAAAAATTTAATGAACGGTTACGTATTAATAAAAGTGACATCGATGATCAATCACTTATTACTGCGTTTGAAAAAATAGAGTTCGCAAGGGGAGAAATATCTCTAAGCTATTATGAGTATACAACCTTAGCTGCATTTCTTGTACTGATGCAGGTTAAACCAGACATAATTATATTAGAGGTTGGCTTAGGCGGACGTCTTGATGCAACCAATATCATTGATGCTGATGTGGCTGTTATCACAACCGTTGACCTTGATCATCAAGCTTTTCTTGGTAACGATAGAGAAACGATTGGTTTTGAAAAAGCAGGTATTATGCGTGGTAATCAGCATATTATTATTGGTGACCCTAATGTACCACAATCTGTATTAAATTATGCTAAGCAAGTCAATGAAGTCGCTGATGAACAAGGTTTACAGCAAGCATTAAAAAAAATAAAAGTACGTAATAAAGATTTTTTTATTGTTAATAACAGTGTTTTTAATAATCAGGACGAGCCCTGTTGGCAACTTCAGTTTATTGACGTTGATGAAAAAAATCAAAAAATAGAATGTAATTTGCATAACCTTATCACAACTTATATTCCTCAAGATAATGTTGTCACAGCATTAATGGTCTTAAAGCAACTTGGAGTTCAGTTAACGACTAACAAAGTTAACAGCCTAATTTCAAATACCCAAGTAGCAGGAAGAACAGAGCTATTTAATCTAAAAAGCCAGCAGGTTGGTAAAGCCGAAAGTAGCGATGTAATCAGTAATACTTTTGTGGCGCAATGTGATGTTATGCTCGATGTTGGTCATAACCCACATGCAGGTCGATATTTAGCACAAAAAATAGCTCAAGTTAAAGCTCAAAATCAATATCAACGTATTATTGCCGTTGTTGCTATGCTTGCAGATAAAGATATTGCTAATACCTTAACTCCTTTTAATGATGTTGTTGATGAATGGTATTTAGCACCATTAACGGTTCCAAGAGCAGCAACCGCTGAACAAATGGTAAATGAGCTATCTCATTTTACTAATTCTATCAATTGCTTTGACAATATTACTCAGGCATTTAAAATGGCTAATCTTAAAAGTGAATCAAATGACTTGATTCTTGTTTTTGGCTCTTTCTACACGGTTGCCGAAATTAGGCAGCTTTTAATTTAGACTATAGCTTAAGTTATTTGGAGTATCGTTTGTCTACACCGTTTCAAAATCGCCTTGTTGGTACCATTATTGTTGCTGCCGCAATCGTTATTTTCTTACCTGATATACTTGATGGCAAAAAACAGTCTAGTCAAGCCGACTTCGACACAATTCCACAAGCTCCTGCTTTTAAGGGGGAAACAATCCAAGCGCCGTTTCCAAATGAAGCATTAGTAAAGCAAGAAGCACCTAGTACCTCTAATGAAGAAGCTATAGATGAGCAATTATTAATAGATAATGAGAAAAGTGAAAATGCGCTTAGTGACACTCAAATTACTAAAGTAACACCGGCAAATAAGCCGAAAAAAATTGAAATGAATAGTGCTTCGAAGACAAAAAGTAATTCAGCAATTGATAAACCTGTATTAGGAAAAACCCCAGCTAAAGCCGTTAACAAAGAAGCTTGGGTTATTCAACTAGGTAGTTTTAGAAATAAAAGCAATGTTGAAGAATTAGTGAACAAGTTAAAAAGTAATGGTTATACTGTCTTTACTAAGCCTATTCAAACTAAAAAAGGCACGTTAACAAAAGTTTTTGTAGGACCTGAACTGATAGAAGCATCTTTGACTAAAAAAATTCCAGCATTAAAAAAATTAACAAATGTACAGGGTAAAGTTTCTCGATTTTACCCAAATTAATAACGGTATTACAGCCAAAAGGTTGGGCATTTGTTTTTTGATTCTGATAGAATGCGCGCCTCTAATGAATGAGAAACTTAAACCATGGTTTGGATAGATTACGCCATTTTAGCCGTAATAGGCATATCAACACTAATTAGCTTGGTGCGAGGCTTTGCAAAAGAAGCTGTATCGTTAATTATTTGGATAGGTGCTTTTTTTATTGCGAGTACCTTTTATGCCAATCTAGCTAACCTTCTTACTAATATCTCTGATCAATTTTTGCGAAATGCAGCCGCAATCGCGATTTTATTTATAACTACTTTAGTCTTGGGCGCTTTAATTAACTATCTTATTGGACAGTTAGTAAGGAAGACAGGATTATCTGGCACCGATCGAGTTCTAGGACTTGTATTTGGTGCATTACGTGGCGTGTTAATTATCAGTGCAGTGTTATTCTTTATGGATGCTTTCACTGGTGCAGCAACAACAGAGTGGTGGAAAAGTTCACAATTAATACCTGAGTTCAGGTTGGTTGTTGAATGGTTTTTTGAGTATCTCAAACAATCATCAAGTTTTCTAACATAACGTTAATTCATAAAACTATTAGCTAATTTCCCAGCGGAGAAAAATTCATGTGTGGTATTGTTGGTATTGTCGGTAAAACCCCGGTTAATCAATATTTGTATGACGGATTAACAGTGTTACAGCATCGAGGACAAGATGCTGCCGGTATTGTTACTATCCATGACGATACATTTCGTTTAAGAAAAGGTAATGGTTTAGTTAAAGACGTTTTTCATACGCGTCATATGCTTAGATTACAAGGCAATATAGGTATTGGCCATGTTCGTTACCCAACTGCAGGTACTTCTAGTTCCTCAGAAGCTCAGCCTTTTTATGCTAATTCACCTTATGGTATCTCTTTAGCACATAATGGTAACCTAACCAATGCAGATGAATTAAAAACTTGGCTTAATACTAAAGCTCGACGTCACGTAAATACAACTTCTGATTCAGAGTTACTGTTAAATATTTTAGGCCATGAATTACAGCAAAGTGAGAGCGCATCCTTAACACCTGATGATATTTTTACTGCTATAACTAATGTGCATAAACGTGTTAGAGGTGCTTATGCTACTGTCGCTTTAATTATTGGTTATGGCATGGTTGCGTTTCGTGACCCAAATGGTATCAGACCACTCGTTTTTGGTAAGCGTGAAACTGAACATGGTATCGAATACATGATAGCGTCTGAAACGGTTGCTCTTGACGCTTGTTCGTTTGAGTTTGTTCGTGATGTTGCTCCAGGTGAAGCCATCTTCTTCTCAGAAAATGGTCAAATTCATAGCCAGCAATGTTTTGATAAACCTAACTACAGCCCGTGTATTTTTGAGTTTGTTTATTTTGCTCGCCCAGATTCAACAATAGATAAAATTTCTGTTTATGCCTCTCGTGTTGAAATGGGAACGAAGTTGGGTGAAAAAATAGCCAAAGAATGGGATGATGTTGAAATAGATGTTGTTATTCCTATTCCTGAAACATCATGTGATATTGCGTTGCAAATCGCCAAACAATTAAATTTACCTTATCGTCAAGGCTTTGTTAAGAACCGCTATATTGGCCGTACTTTTATCATGCCAGGACAAGAGCAGCGCAAAAAGTCTGTTCGTCAAAAGCTGAATGCAATTGGAGCAGAGTTTAAAGGTAAAAATGTTTTACTCGTAGATGACTCTGTTGTACGTGGCACAACCTCTGAACAAATTATTGAAATGGCTCGCGCATCAGGCGCTAATAAAGTTTATTTTGCTTCTGCTGCCCCTGAAGTTCGTTTTCCTAATGTTTACGGCATAGATATGCCAAGCGCTAACGAATTGATTGCTCATGGTCGTGACGTTGACGATGTTTGTGAATTAATTGGTGCAGATAAACTTATTTACCAATCTATAGAAGACTTAGTTATTGCTGTGAGAGCAGGGAACCCTGAAATTAAGAGCTTTGATACTTCTGTATTCGATGGTATCTATGTGACCAACGATATAGATAATGCTTATTTAGAAAAACTTGATGCACAAAGAAATAATAGCAGTAAAGAAGCATCAGATAAAAATGCTGATACTGTTATTGATATGTACAATGAAGGTGCAGAGTAACTTTACGTTATATCTAAATAGTGATAAAGAAACTGTAGAGTATAAAGTAACGAGTAGCGGTTAATTTTCAACTGGCTACTCGTTATGCTGTTATTGTTAGTAACTCTTAAATGACTAGCTAAGAAATATATTCAGGTCCAAATCCCATAGACCATAATACCGCACTAAATGCCATAATTCCCACGAGTAGCACTAGACCACAAGTAACTACCGAGCTTGAATATATAAATCCTTTTTCTTCAGGAATATTCATCATAATAGGTACGCCTGAATATAATAAATAAATGGAATAACATACCGCGGCAACTCCAGCTAATGCAACAAACCAAAGTACTGGGTACAACGCAGCAATACCAACCATTAGCATAGGTGTTGAAGTATATGCAGCAAGCTCTAATGATTGTACAAAACTTGGTTTTGCATCAAAGGTTTTTGCCATCCATTGAATTAAGTAGGCGAGTGCTAATACACCAACAATTAAAGCGCAATATAGTGCTACCGCCATTAATTGAGCGCTACTTTGATTTATTTTTATTGGATCACCAACACCGATTGTCCAACCGATATGTGCAGCGGCATAGTATCCACAAATAGTAGGGATGAGTGCCACTACTAATATATGTATCATGCTATAGGTTAAACTTTCGTGGCGCTTTTCAATTGTTTGCCATTCGTCTTTTGGGTGAGTGTATAAGCCCCAAATATGATTTAATATCATAACAACTTCCTCTTGCAGTCCCCGATTAATTATTTAGCTATTTTATATAAATTTATTATTGTTCACTAAATAAACATTCGACATTAAAAAAATTATATTGTCGATAACCTATTTATGTAAGATGCCAGCCCATTCGTCAAGGTTTGATCGGTAAATAGACAATAAAAGATGAAAATAAATACTTTTTATATTGAATATAAGTAAAAACTATTTTACTTATCACGTATGGATATAAGTAAGTTTGAATTGGGAGTACGTCATTAAATTCTATTTATGCACATTAGGCGACCTTTATTCTAACTATTTTCATTATTTCAATATCAAAACCTGCGATATTTTCATTGTCTGGGTAGTAAGTAATATTTACGCGTTGCCCTTTTAAACTTTTATATAATTTTTTTCGTTTATATTTAAAAGCAACACTTATATCTTCCAACATAAGCGTATTAATAACCCAATCATCAGCTTCACGTTGAACATGTGAGATAACCTTAATATTATCGGTATGAACAAGTTTATTATGTTGCTCAATTAACTTCTTTGCTTCTTTATTGTTAGGGACGTTATCTTTAAAGTTATGGGTCATGATCAAAACCTGCGGAGTATAGGTGCTACTAGTATCTCAATTTATTGCTTTTTAAAATAGTGTCATCGTTTAATTAAAAGTTAAATTAATCATAATGTTTATCTGTATTCATTTAAGGACGGCAGAATAAAGTAATATATTTAGTAAACTTCATGTTAAAATTATTCTAAATTATCAATAATATTGAACTTATAAAAACAATGTACGAAGAATTATTAGCGCCAATTAACGCTTTCTTAAAATGTAAGACTCCTGAGTCTTGGGTTGAAGAAGCAAAAAAAACAGAAAACTTACCAATACTTCTTCGGGATCATTTAATTTGTGAATTAAAAGCCGCTCAAAGTGCATTATTTTTACTTAAACGTTATGCACTAACAGCAGAAGGTGCAGAGCAATTAACTGATCTAATGAAACCTTATGAGCAGTTTGCCTATAAACGTATTGGTAACACTGAAACGCTTAAAGGGATGAATGTTTTATCTAAGTCGATTAAAGCTAAGTCTGATTGTTCATACGGGCAAGATATGGTTGATAAAATGGTTTTATTAATAAGAGAAGAGTTACATCACTTTTATCAAGTATTAGAAATTATTGAAGAAAATAATATTCCTTACGATCCAATACCTGCATCACGGTATGCGAAGGGGATGCTTAAAAATGTTCGTACCTATGAACCAGAAGCGCTTATTGATAAGTTAATTATTGGTGCATACATTGAAGCAAGATCTTGTGAACGTTTTGCTAAAATAGCACCGTATTTAGACTCAAAAATTGGTAAGTTTTATTTATCGTTACTTCGCTCTGAAGCACGTCATTATCAAGACTACTTAGCACTAGCAGAGCAAATTTCCAAAGTAGATATAACAGAGCGAGTTACTTTTTTTGGTGCTATTGAAGCTGAACTTATTCAATCACCAGATACCGATTTTAAATTTCACTCAGGTAAGCCAAATTCAATTTGTTTGCTCTAAAACTAAGTCCTTTTAGAGCAGAATCATAAGTAAATATTCCCGCTATTAATAGTAATGAAATTTAAGTAATTGTTTTTCATGTTGTTTTAAGCTATCTAATTTTTTTGATTTGTGCAATATTAAATGACAATAAACAAAAATTATAGGGCTAACAGTACTGAAAAGCCTCTATAAGAAACTATTAGGGCTTTATGTCAAAATTGCATTTTATAATTATACTTCTTTTTTTTCCTGTATTTGTTTTAGCTAATGAAATTGATGAATGTGGTAACAATAATGAAGCAAGAGCTTTAGTTAAATTAATTAAAAGTGATAATCAGCAAAAACGAATATCTATCCGTTGTAATAGCTTGCTTACTGAAGCGAAAGCTAAAAAAATGTCTGAATTAGGTTTGGTTGTACATAATCTTGAAGGGGGGCCAAATTCACGTTTACGCAATGTAGGTTATAAACTCCCATATTATTACGGTTATGATTTTAATAGCAACCAAGTAGAGGCTATTGCAGGTGGTTATTCTGATGCAGAAGAAGTCTGGGATGCCTTTAAAAGATCGGAACTTCATCGAACACATTTATTAGGTGATCTTGACTTCTATAAAGAGCAAGATGAAATCGGAGTTGCTTTTATAAAAAAGTGGGAGTCACCTCACGTAGAATATTGGGTAGTTTATTTAACGAAAGGCTATGAAAAAAACCAAACTAAGCTTGCTGAATTTACTGAAATACCTAACAAAAGCCTATTTATAATACAGCATGATAAATTAAAATAGTGATTGTAAAAAACTAATAAGATATCAATTGCGTTGAGTGATTGACACCGATCATTTTATCGAATTTTTGCCTTAGAATATTTTTCTCTTAGCGCCTGCTTTGAGTAATTTAATAATTAAACCTGCCAATAACTTAACTTACATTATTGTAAAATAGAACTTTCTTCAGAAGTGCGACAATTTGTCACTCTGTTATTAAAGGTTGTGAATCTATAATGACGTAATTCTTATTATAATGGAACTTACGATAATGTTTACACGCTTTATTTCTGGTATTAAATCTCCTCTATCATTAACCTTCGCATCAGTAGTGCTATTGGCTGGTTGTGGCTCTAGTAGTGAAAGTACTGTCGATACAGGTACGCCAACGGAAGAAAACACACCTTTTACACTTGATTTTACAGCAAAAAGTGCTGGTGAAACTGTGGCTTGTGATACTAGCCACAACCAATTTGGTACTGAAGAATTACATGCTATTTCTGTAAGTGATTTACGCTTTTATATAAGTAACCTTAAATTCTATAATGAAAATAATGAAGAAATTAGTGCTGAGTTAGATGCTAATGACTTTCAACGTCATAGTGAACAAGGATTCGTTGGCTTAATCGATTTTACTAGCAACACTGCTGGTGCGTGTACAGATGATGCTTTAGGTGGTACAGAGCGAACAAATACCGCTATTAGTGGAACGATTATTGGTGGCACTGGTACTGTCAATAGCGTTAGTTTTGATGTCGGTGTACCACAAGCGGTTATGAAAGATGTTATTGCGACCAACACGCAAGAAGATGCGCCAACACCATTAAATGAATTATATTGGTCTTGGGCAAGTGGGTACCGTCATTTTGTGATGAATTTTACGATTGAAAATACTGAAGAAGTTGAGGGTAAAGGTCTTATACATTTGGGTAGTCGAGATTGTGGCGGTGATGGTTTGCTTGCTTTAGAAGAGAAAGATACTTGTGATTTCGTGAATACGCCGAAAGTGACTCTTGATAACTTTAATCCTGTTAACGACGTTGTTGTACTTGATATTGATGCAATGTTAAATAATGTTCAATTTTCCGCAACAGGTGATGAAGTAACTCCTACAGTATCTTGTCATTCTAACCCTACGCAAACAGATTGTACTGCTCTTTTTGAAAATTTTGGTTTAGACATTACTGATGGTAGTGCTGATGCTGATGCAAATCTTGTATTTATTAAAGAATAAGTAAATGCTATTTAGATCTCTAGGTCGGTTAACGTTGCCTAAACTCAGTGAAGTTGATTCTTCATTGAGTTTCATGTTTTTACCGCTGTCATTATTCGTGATGCTTTTTGTTTCTGGTTGCAATGTATCTTCTACGACAACAGTTACTTCAACTGAAACAGAACAGGATTTACGTACATTATTAGACTTACCCGATCATATGCCTTTACCGGCTATTCCTGAGTTTAATCCGCTCACCAAGGAAAAAATAACGCTGGGGCGTTTTTTATTTTACGATAAACAGCTATCCGCTAACCAAACTCAATCTTGTGGTTCGTGTCACTTTCAGTCTGATGCCTTTGCCGATGGCATTAGTACACCAATAGGCTCAACAGGGCATGCTTTAGTACGTAACAGCCAAGGGTTAAGTAACGTGGCATATAACGCAACGTTTACTTGGAGTAATGACACTTTTTTTGAGTTAGAAGATCAATTAAATGTACCAATTCGTGCCGATGATCCTATTGAATTAGGGGTTACTGATGCTGAACTTGATACCGTATTAAGCCGTTTTAATAACGATGAGAAGTATCAAGAGATGTTTGAAGCTGCTTTTCCTGATAGTGATTCAGGCGCAACAATGAATAAAGTTATTTTTTCATTGGCAAGCTTTGTGCGAACGATGATCAGTGCTAAGAGTCCTTACGATGAATATTTATTAGGTGATAAAGAGGCTTTAACAGCACAGCAAAAACTAGGTTTTAGTTTATTTAATGGTGAAAAATTTGAGTGCTTTCATTGTCATACTGGTATTAACTTTACTGTGTCATATAAAGATGCCAATACGTTGAATGATGCACTTTTATTTCCATTTTTTAATAACGGTTTGTACAACGTAAATTCGGATGGAAGCTATCCTGCAGAAGATCAGGGAATCTTTGATTTATCGTCTGACCCGACCGATAAAGGTAAATTTAGGCCACCGTCACTACGAAATATAGAGTTTACAGCACCTTATATGCACGATGGCAGTATCGGTACTTTACGCGAGGTTGTTGAGCATTATGCCAGAGGTGGAACATTGACAGAATATGGTGTTAACGCGGGGGATGGAAAAAATAGCCCTTATAAATCAGCACTGATACTTGGCTTTTCGGCTACAGATGAAGAAATTGACGCTGTAGTCTCTTTTTTAGAGTCACTTTCTGATTATGATTTTATTAATAACGAAAAATTTTCGAATCCGCATGAGGAAAATTAATGCTTAAGCGTATTAAGCCAATATGGCTATTACCTTTACTTTCTATTGTTTATCAACCAGTAATGGCTCACCAAAAAGTTTCTTTGTCTGAGAAGGACTCAATTAAAGTTTTGGCTGCTATAACTTACCGTAACAACCAAATAGTAGAGAGCGGTGAAATATGGCAACCGCAAGGTTTTTTAGTTGGTGGTGAAGCAGTACCTGCAGAAGACGGTGCAAGCTTAGATGATGCACAACTGCAGGGGTACATGAACCTAAATAAAGAATACTATGTTGCCGCTAAATTAAGTGCACATAGTCACAGCGGTGAAAATAGTCTTGAATTAGAAAATCTTTGGTTTGGTACTGAGTTTCAATTTGCACAGCAAATGTTTCAAATTGAAGCAGGGAAGATTTCAACCGAAGTAACAGATACCATTAATTATCATTCATCTATAGATATTTTTAGTCAGGCACCATTATCTGCAGATATATTATTTGGCCGTCATTTTACCGATATAGGCGCGCGATTTGCGTTAATGAATTCAATTGATCAGTTAAATTCAAGTTATAAGTTAGGTATAGAGTTATTTAGTGGTGATAATTTTCCTGCAACTTCTGGTGATGGCAGTATATCGGCATTTAGCCATTTGACTTTTCAGTCACAATCTTTTCAGTCGATAGCTAAACTTTGGGTAATGTATGCTAAAGCAGAGCAAAGGGAAGATGTACGTTATAGTGAAGGCCATAGCCATGGTGTATCGGTAGACAATGTAGTTCAATCATTTTTTACGGGGGATACCTTGAGTACAGGTATATATCTTGATGGAACGTGGGATTATGAGCAATGGCGTTTTCATGGTGAGTTTGAATGGATTCAAGCACAAATAGATGGTCAAATCTCAACGACAACACAAAGTGCCTACATGGATGCAGTTCAAAGTTCATATCGTTTAGCCGCTTTTGTAGAGAGAGAAAAGCACAGTCTTCACCTTGAATATGAAATTTTAAGTGTTGATAATAAGTTCTCTCAAACAACAGAGACATTCATTGAGCAAGTAGGTTTAAGTAATAATGGGTTTGAACCAAACAGACTAAGTGTTGGTTGGCATTATGCATTTCATCCTGATTTTATATTACGTACTGAATGGATGAGAGATGAAAGCAATGAATTATCACAAGTTAGCTCCATTGTTAGCTTAGGTATTCAATGGCGCTATAACCTTTTATAAGTTTTGATAACAGATATTATAACCCAATGAATTCAGATTAATTAGGGATGTCAGTATAAATTTATGCTGACGTATCTGTTTGATTAAATGGGGAGTTGAGTAATTCCATATTGCTTGGTGTTACTTTTAACCAAGCTCCTTGTTCATACCAGTCGCCTAGTACAATGCGTTTTGCGGGTTTGTTATTGGCGGTTAACTCATGTACAGCAGGTCTATGAGTATGACCATGAATCAATAATTGACTTTGATGAGCTTCCAAACAATTGACCACTTCCGAGGGTGTTACATCCATAATATCTTGGGGTTTTATTGATGTAGCTGCTGCACTTTTTTTCCGGTAATCGGCAGCGATTTTTTTACGTACAAATAGTGGTAAGCTTTTTATCATGGTTTGCCACCACCAAGAACGCGATTTTTTACGAAATTGCTGGTAAGCAACATCACGTGTGCATAGAGTGTCGCCATGCATAATGACCACGCTTTGTCCGTATAAGTCGATTAACTCAACTTCAGGTAGTAATATCATGGCTGATTTTTTTGCAAAACTAGCCCCTAGTAAAAAGTCTCGGTTGCCATGAATATAATAAATAGTGGTACCAAGGTTTGATAGAGTGGTTAATGCTTTAGCTATTGTGACTAAATAAGCACTGTCATCATCATCACCAACCCAAGCTTCAAATAAGTCACCGAGAATATAAAGCGTTTGTGCTTGTGTTGCATCATTTTTCAAAAAGCGTAAAAAACAGGCGGTAATATCAGGTCTGTTTTGTGCTAAATGTAAATCAGCAATGAAATATGTTACGGAGTTATTTGTACTTGGCATTGGCAGTTGCTTCTAGTGCTTATTTCTATTAGTGAGTGCTAATTTTGAGTGTTAATATTTACAGCTAACAATTACTCAACAATTGCTGATTCAATAACAATATCTTCTTTAGGCACATCGCCATGACCGTGCAAACTACCTGTTGGTACTAAAGTCATTTTATCTACCACGTCCATACCTTCAACAACTTCACCAAATACACAATAACCCCAACCCTGTACTGATTCATTTTTAAAATCTAAAAAGTCATTGTCAGTTAAGTTAATAAAAAATTGTGCTGAAGCTGAATGAGGCTCTTGAGTACGTGCCATTGCTAATGTGCCACGCTTGTTACTTACACCATTGTTGGCTTCATTTTTAATGCTCGCGCGTGTTTCTTTTTCTTCTAAGCCTGGAGCAAAACCACCACCTTGTGCCATAAAACCTTTAATTACACGGTGAAAGATAGTGCCATTGTAATGACCTTCTTCAACGTATTGTTGAAAGTTTTTTGCAGTAATTGGTGCTTTCTCAAAATCTAATTCAATTTTAATATCGCCAAGGCTTGTTTTGAATATAATCATATCGTTCTCTTCTACAAGGTAAAATTTAACGGAATTGTACGCGATCATTCGCGGAATTAAAAATAGAGGTTTTAATATATTTAATTTACTTGGATATTAATTGATATAAAGTGCATCTGGCATGGTGATTCGATAACACGCTTGGGGTACAATCCATTTTCAATGTAGTACATTATTATTTTATTTACTGGAGTCGTAAACCCTCATGTTACAGATATACAATACTTTAACTCGTAAAAAGGAAGCTTTTACCCCGATTAACCCAGGTAAAGTAGGATTGTATGTTTGTGGTTGTACTGTTTATGATTTGTGCCATATTGGTCATGGACGTACATACATCAGTTTCGACAATATAGCGCGTTATATGCGATTTTCTGGTTATGATGTGAATTATGTACGCAACATTACTGATGTTGAAGATAAAATAATTAATCGTGCTGCACAAAATAATGAAACAACTGAGCAACTTACTGAGCGTACCATTGCTTATATGCATGAAGATTTTGATGCATTAAATATAGCTCGTCCAGATATTGAGCCGCGTGTAACGACTCATATGAATGAAATTATTGCTATGATCGAAACGTTGATCGCGAAAAAGCATGCTTATATTGCGGGTGAAAAAGACAGTAGTGATACCAATAATACAGGTAAAGGTGATGTGTTATTTGACGTTTCTAGCTACGCTGATTATGGCAAATTAAGTGGACAAGATTTAGAGCAGTTACAATCAGGTTCAAGAGTTGATGTCGATCAATCCAAAAACAACCCATTAGATTTTGTTTTATGGAAGTCGGCTAAACCCGGCGAGCCTAGTTGGTCATCACCGTGGGGTGAGGGTAGACCTGGTTGGCATATAGAATGTTCAGCGATGAATGCAAAAGAGTTAGGTCATCATTTTGATATTCATGGTGGTGGCTCAGATTTACAATTCCCTCATCATGAAAATGAAATTGCCCAAAGTTGTTGTGCACTTGAAACACCTTATGTAAATTATTGGATGCATACAGGGATGGTACAAGTGGATCAGGAAAAAATGTCAAAATCTTTAGGCAACTTCTTCACTATTCGTGATGTGCTTGCTCAATATGATGCTGAAACGGTTAGGTTTTTCTTAACAACAGGGCATTATCGTAGTCAACTAAACTACTCGACTGATAATTTGAATCAAGCAAGAGCTTCATTAGAGCGTATTTATACGGCCTTAAGAGACGTTGATATTAGTGATGATTTTATTTTAGATAAATCTTCTACTTATGTTAAACAGTTTTGTCAGGCTATGGATGATGATTTTAATACGCCGCAGGCATTAGCAGTACTCTTTGAAATTGCTAAAGAATTAAATGTCGTAAAAAGTAACAATATTGAACAAGCTGAAAAATTAGCGGCAACATTAAAAACGTTAGGTGGTGTTATTGGTTTATTACAATTAGCGCCAGAAAGTTTTTTACAAGGGCAAAATGCGAATGAAGACGTCGCTGAAATTGAAGCGCTTATCGTGCAACGTAATCAAGCACGAATAGATAAAGATTGGGCGCTTGCTGATGAAGCTCGTGATAAGTTAAATGCGATGAATATTATTCTAGAAGATAGCGCAGGTAAAACAACTTGGCGAAAGAATAATTAGTTAATTATTTCAGCGTTAATAATGATTTGAAGTGTACAAACTATTTGTACACTCTTTTCTTGGATTTATATAATACATAGAAAACAAAAATTTTTATTTGCCGAACTGCTCACAAGCGATAAATGTGTTTTCAATCAAACAAGCCACTGTCATTGGGCCAACGCCGCCAGGTACTGGTGTAATAAAGCTGGCTTTTTCTTTAGCTACATCAAATTCAACATCACCGACAAGCTTACCTGACTCTAAGCGGTTAATACCTACATCAATAACGACTGCACCGTCTTTAATCCATTCGCCAGGAATGAAAGCAGGTTTTCCAACTGCGACGACAATTAAGTCAGCGTTTCTCACTTTACCTTCTAGATCTTTAGTAAATCTATGGGTAGTGGTAACGGTACAACCTGCTAGTAATAACTCTAACATCATTGGTCTACCCACAATATTTGAAGCACCAACAACTAAAGCATCTAAGCCATGTGGTTGAATACCTGTGGACTCAATGAGTTTCATAATTCCTTTTGGTGTACAAGGGCGAAGGCCAGGTTGACGTAAAGCAAGCTTACCCACGTTAGAGGGATGAAAACCATCTACATCTTTTTCAGGGTGGATGTGTTCAATAATCAAGTTAGCATCTAACCCTTCTGGTAAGGGAAGCTGAACTAAAATTCCGTCAATAGTATTGTCGTTATTTAGTTCATTAATTAATTGGTATAACTCATCCTGTGAAGTGGTGGCAGCTAAATCATAAGAACGAGATACAAAACCAACTTCCTCACAAGCTTTACGTTTACTACCTACATAAACCTGAGAAGCTGCATCGCAACCTACTAAAATAACTGCTAGTCCTGGAGCTCTTTGACCTTTATTTTTACGTAGGCTAACTTTTTCTTTAATAGAGTCGCGAACTTTTTTGGCAATAACTTTGCCGTCAATTAATGATGCCGTCATAATACTTAACTGTAACCTTAAATAAATTAATGAGATAAATGAGCTGTAAAATTGAGGTTATTTTGCCATAAACCCTACGCTAGTTATAGTTAAGAGTGAGAATAATTTCATAAGAAAAGTTTGAATAGTGGCATCCCGTACTGATAATGCTTAATTCTTAGTGTTGTCTTGTATATATAAGGTATTTGATACTAATTAAGCAAGTTGCATTAAAAGTGAACGAACAGGTATTTATTTATAAAAATAGTTTGACTGAGCACGCGCAAATCGGTAATATCCGCACCCGTTGAAGACAGCTAATGTTTTAGTTTGTTTTAAACAAATGTCGGTGATTAGCGCAGCTTGGTAGCGCACTTGGTTTGGGTCCAAGGGGTCGCAAGTTCGAATCTTGCATCACCGACCACTTTTTCTTACTAATTTCTTTAAAAAATTATTTAAAAGATGAAGTGTTAGCTTTGGTGTTTATTAAGTTCATTTAGTCATGAATTTTATTATAAATCGCCAGGCATAACTTATTCAGTGAATAAGTTATAATGCTTTTGTAGGTTAATGTGCGCCCTTAGCTCAGCTGGATAGAGCAACGCCCTTCTAAGGCGTGGGTCGCAGGTTCGAATCCTGCAGGGCGTGCCATACTAAAAGTAGATAGAAAAGATATAATGGTGGCTATAGCTCAGTTGGTAGAGCCCCGGATTGTGATTCCGGTTGTCGAGGGTTCAAGTCCCTTTAGCCACCCCATATTTACTTTGAGCTCCTTACTCAAAGAATTTGAAAATCGGTGATTAGCGCAGCTTGGTAGCGCACTTGGTTTGGGTCCAAGGGGTCGCAAGTTCGAATCTTGCATCACCGACCACTTTTCAAAAATATTATTTCCTATACCTAACCAAAATTGGTTTGGGTGTCATCAAGTTCAGTCGCAAGTTCTAATCTTCATTACTGACAACTTCTCAATTTAATTCCATATTCATGATTGATATTTATTAAGCTCATCATTCACTAAATTTTGGTTTGGGTGTCATCAGGTTCAGTCGTAAGTTCGAATCTTGCATCACCGACCACTTTTCAAAAATATTATCTCCTATATCTGACCAAAATTGGTTTGGGTGTTATCAAGTTCCGTTGCAATGTTGAACTTTACATTAATAATGAATTTTTAACTTATACTTGGCGAATAAAAGCCATTTACCAATGAAGTAGAAAATTATGTTTTACGGTAATTATCTTGGTTGTTTGCAATGTTCGAGAATACAATTTGTTCCTTTATAAGAGAGGGGCGAGTGTTATTTGATCACTTTCATGGTATTTAATTTATTTTACTTAAACTTATGTTACCCTTTTTTTATATGTAAGTTATTATAATGTATATGTATTTTAACTACCTTGGTAGTTGGTGTAACAGTCATTATGCTGTAGGTAAGAGTATCCTCGACGAGGCTTTATTTAGGCTACGATTTCCGCCAGAAACTTGCCCTTGCAACTTCTTTTGTGTCTAGCTATAATTCCGCGTCATAAATTTTAACCGTTCGTATGAGCAAGGCACTTTTTTTACTATTATTAGCAAGTAAAATTGATGCTATATAAGAAAGCGTAACACGCTAAGTTTTGAGGTATATAAATGCAAGTTTCAGTTGAGACTACACAAGGTTTGGAACGTCGTTTGACTATTTCTGTTCCAGCCGAAACAGTAGATGTTGAAGTTAAGAATCGTCTTCGTCAAGTAAGTAAAACCCAACGTATCAACGGTTTCCGTCCAGGTAAAGTTCCACCATCAGTTATTCAAAAACGTTACGGTAAATCTGTACGTCAAGAAGTTGCCGGTGAAATCATGCAACGCAGCTTTGTTGATGCTATTGTTGCTGAAAAAATTAACCCTGCGGGTCGTCCTTCATTTGTTGCAAAAAGCAATGAAGATGGTAAAGAATTAAAATTTGAAGCAACTTTTGAAGTTTACCCTGTAGTTGAGTTAAAAGGTCTAGAAGATATTAAAGTAGAGCGTCCTGATGTTGAAGTGTCAGATGCCGATCTAGATGAAATGTTTGAAACATTACAGAAGCAGCACCAAACGTGGAAAGAAAATAAGCGTAAAACTAAGAAAGGTGACAAGTTAGTACTTGATTTCACTGGCCGCATTGACGGTGAAGAGTTTGAAGGTGGTAAAGCTGAAGGTTTTGAACTAGAACTTGGCGCTGGCCGCATGATTCCTGGTTTCGAAAAAGAAATCACAGGTATGAAAGCTGGTGAAGAAAAAACAATTAAAGTAACTTTCCCTGACGATTACCATGCAGAAAACCTAAAAGGTAAAGAAGCAGAGTTTGATATTGTTGTTCATAAAACAGAAGGTGCTGTATTACCTCCTGTTGATGAAGAGTTTGCAAAACTTTTTGGTGTTGAAGAAGGTGGTGTTGAAGCTTTACGTGAAGAAGTTAGTAAAAACATGACTCGTGAATTAACTCAAGCTGTTAAAGCTAAAGTTAAAGAGCAAGTACTTGAAGGTTTATTATCTAGCCATGATGTTAGCTTACCATCAGCTTTAGTTGCACAAGAAATTGACGTATTACGTCAACAAGCAATGCAACGTTTCCAAGGTCAAATGGATCCGAAGAACTTACCTGAACTACCTAACGAGATGTTTAAAGAGCAAGCTGAACGTCGTGTTAAAATTGGTTTGTTATTAGGCGAAGTGATTAAAGTTAATGAACTGAAAGTTGATATGGCTAAAGTTGATGAGTTAATTGCAACAGCAGCGTCAGCTTATGAAGATCCACAAGAAGTTATTGAATACTACGCAAACAACAAAGAATTAATGCAACAAATGCAAAATGTCGCTTTAGAAGAGCAGGCAGTTGAATTTTTAGTTGAAAAAGCGAAAGTAGAAAATAAAAAAGCAACTTTTAAAGAAATTATGAACCCTGAAGGGAAGTAATATCGCTTTTTTATTGACAAAAAGCTTAGCAATCGCTTAAATTTAATGGCTTGTATGGATATCTTCATACAAGCCATTTTTATTTAGCGTATTATTTTAATGATTACTTAAAGAATGTAGCTTAATTTAAGCTGCTTAGTTAAAGTAATCATGTATTTTATATTTAAGGACGGAACACACTTGTTTAATTCCCAATTCAATTCCCAATCAAACTCTCAAAATTCAGCGACTAGCCCAGAGAGTGCTTTAGTACCAATGGTAGTCGAACAGACAGCTAAGGGTGAACGTTCTTATGATATTTACTCAAGATTACTTAAAGAACGTGTTATATTTTTATGCGGCCAAGTTGAAGATCACATGGCTAATTTAATTATTGCGCAATTATTATTCTTAGAATCAGAAAGCCCTGATAAAGATATTTTCCTCTATATTAATTCACCGGGTGGCTCTGTAACAGCAGGTATGGCCATTTATGATACAATGAAATTTATTAAACCTAATATTTCTACTGTATGTATTGGTCAAGCTGCAAGCATGGGAGCATTTTTGCTTTCAGGTGGTGAAAAAGGTAAACGATATTGTTTACCTAATGCACGTGTGATGATTCATCAACCTCTTGGTGGATTCCAAGGGCAAGCATCTGACTTCGAAATTCATGCGAAAGAAATATTGTTTATTAAAGATAAATTAAATCGTTTAATGTCGGAGCATACAGGGCAACCTCTTGAGAAAGTTTCTCAAGATACTGATCGCGATAATTTCTTAAGTGCTGAAAGCGCAGTTGAATATGGTTTAGTTGACTCCATATTAGAACAAAGAAATAGTTAATATTAACTGTAAGTTGAATTTGACTCATCAAGTTCAACTTAAAAGATGATTGAATGATTGCCATATTATAATTATTTATAGATATAGTAATCATTAACGGAATTAAGATTTGAGGTAGGGCATGACCGATATTAAAAGTGGTGACGGTGACAATGGTAAATTACTTTACTGTTCATTTTGTGGCAAAAGCCAACATGAAGTACGTAAGCTAATTGCTGGCCCATCAGTATTTGTATGTGACGAATGTGTTGAATTATGTAATGACATTATTCGTGAAGAGATAAAAGAAATTTCTCCTAAAGAAGAAAAGGAAGCTTTACCTTCTCCTGTTGAAATACGTGAAAGCTTGGATGACTATGTTATAGGCCAAGACCATGCGAAAAAAGTACTCGCAGTAGCGGTTTATAATCACTATAAGCGTTTACGCAATGGTGATTCACACAATGGTGTTGAATTAGGTAAAAGTAATATTTTACTTATTGGTCCAACAGGATCAGGTAAAACATTATTAGCGCAAACTTTAGCGCGCCTCCTTGATGTACCTTTCACTATGGCTGATGCAACGACATTAACTGAAGCTGGATATGTTGGTGAAGATGTTGAGAATATAATTCAAAAGCTATTACAGAAATGTGATTACGATGTTGAAAAGGCACAGCGTGGCATAGTATACATTGATGAAATAGATAAAATTTCTCGCAAATCAGATAACCCGTCAATTACGCGTGATGTTTCTGGTGAAGGTGTTCAACAAGCCTTATTAAAACTTATTGAAGGTACTATCGCTTCAGTACCACCACAAGGTGGTCGCAAGCACCCTCAGCAAGAGTTTTTACAAGTAGATACTTCTAAAATTTTATTTATTTGTGGCGGTGCGTTTGCAGGCCTTGATAAAGTGATTGAACAGCGTTGTCACACTGGAACTGGCATTGGTTTTGGTGCCGAAGTGCGCGGTAAAGATGAAGAAGTCACCTTAACTGAAAGATTGGAAGATGTTGAGCCGCAAGATTTAGTAAAATACGGATTGATTCCTGAATTTATTGGTCGATTACCGGTAGTTGCTACTTTACGTGAATTGGATGAAGCAGCATTAATCCAAATTCTACAAGAACCTAAAAATGCATTAACTAAGCAGTTTACGGCATTGTTTGATATGGAAAATGTTGAATTAGAGTTCCGAGAAGATGCACTTAACGCCATTGCTAGAAAAGCAATGGACAGAAAAACAGGTGCTCGTGGCTTACGTTCAATTGTTGAAGCTGTTTTACTTGATACCATGTACGAACTCCCATCAATGGAGAACGTGAGTAAAATAGTTGTTGATGAAACTACAATTAAAGGTGAATCTAAACCTTTGGTTATTTACGATAGTCAACAAGAGCAAGCAGCATCAGAGTAAATCATTGCTGACAAATTAATATTGAAATATAAAGAGCCTAAGGGCTCTTTTTTGTTTTTTAACAGCCATAATAGTGATATTAAGGTAACTAAGTTGGGCTACCTCTAACAAGCTCTGTGTGCTTTAATATGTATAAATCTCAACCATGAGTTGGGAATAAATAAAATCAAATTGTTATTATTGCTTGTAAGTTTTCTATTTATCCCCATATAGATTTTATCAGTAATTTAAACTTTCCAAAGAGACACACATGACCGAAGAATTAACTAGTGTAGTTGAAATCCCCGTTCTTGCCTTAAGAGATGTTGTCGTTTATCCACAAATGGTAATTCCATTATTTGTAGGCAGAGAAAAATCTATCCGTTGTTTAGATCTTGCGATGGAAAATGATAAGCAAGTATTTTTAGTTGCACAAAAAGATGCTGCAGTCGATGATCCTCAAGCTGTGGATGTTTATGAAACTGGCACTGTAGCAACTATTTTACAGATGTTAAAACTACCTGATGGCACTGTTAAAGTGCTAGTGGAAGGTGTGCAACGTGCTAAAGTCACTGAGTTTATTGAAACAGAAGAATACTTCAGTGCCAATATTGAGTATTTAACGATAGAAAATAGTGCGGAAGATGATAATGAAGTATTAATTCGTTCTGCTATTTCTCAGTTTGAAGGTTATGTAAAGCTAAATAAGAAAATTCCACCAGAAGTACTTACTTCGGTTTCGGGAATTGATGATGCCGAGCAATTAGCTGACACTATGGCTGCTCATATGCCATTGAAGCTAGAAGAGAAGCAAAAAGTATTAGAAATAGTTGATATTGTTAAACGCTTAGAGCATTTAATGGCATTGATGGAAGGTGAGATTGACTTATTACAAGTTGAGAAAAAAATTCGTACTCGCGTTAAAAAGCAAATGGAAAAAAGTCAGCGTGAATACTATTTAAATGAGCAAATGAAAGCGATTCAAAAAGAGCTTAATGAAGGTGATGAAACACCTGATGAGCTTGAGCAAATGTCAAAGCGTATTGATGAAGCACAAATGCCGACAGAAGCAAAAGATAAAACCTTAGCTGAATTGCAGAAGTTAAAAATGATGTCGCCGATGTCAGCTGAAGCTACTGTCGTTCGTAGCTATATCGAATGCATGATTAATGTGCCATGGAAAAAACGTAGTAAGCTTAAACGTAACTTGGCGTTAGCACAAGAAGTGCTAGACAAAGATCACTATGGCTTAGATAAAGTTAAAGAGCGTATATTAGAATATTTGGCCGTACAACAGCGTGTTAGCCAGCTGAAAGGTCCAATTCTTTGTTTAGTTGGTCCTCCCGGTGTAGGTAAAACCTCATTAGGGCAATCTATTGCAAAATCTACAGGCCGAAAATATATTCGTATGGCTTTAGGTGGTGTACGTGATGAAGCTGAAATTAGAGGTCATCGTCGAACTTACATTGGTTCATTACCAGGTAAACTTATTCAAAAAATGTCAAAAGTGGGGGTTAAAAATCCACTCTTTTTATTAGATGAAATAGATAAAATGGCATCGGACATGCGTGGTGATCCAGCATCAGCATTATTAGAAGTATTAGATCCTGAGCAAAACTCAAGCTTCAATGATCATTATCTAGAAGTCGATTATGATTTATCAGATGTGATGTTCGTTGCGACATCAAATAGCATGGATATTCCAGGTCCATTACTTGATAGAATGGAAGTTATTCGTTTGTCTGGTTATACCGAAGATGAAAAGCTAAATATTGCGCGTAGTCACTTGGTTGAGAAGCAGATACAACGTAATGGTTTAAAGGCTAATGAAATTAAAATTGAAGATAGTGCCATTATTGGTATTATTCGCTATTACACGCGAGAGGCGGGTGTTCGAAATTTAGAACGTGAAATATCTAAGTTATGCCGTAAAGCAGTTAAAGCTATCTTACTCGATAAAAAGCTGAAAAAAGTGGTTGTTAACCAAGAAAACCTAAATGAATATTTGGGGGTACAACGTTTTGATTACGGTAAAGCTGATGATAAGAATAGAGTTGGTTTAGTGACTGGGTTAGCATGGACACAAGTAGGCGGAGAATTACTGACTATTGAAACAGCGTCTGTACCAGGTAAAGGTAAGCTAACCTACACTGGTTCATTGGGTGATGTTATGCAAGAGTCTATTCAAGCAGCAATGACGGTTGTACGTAGCAGAACAGAAAAATTACGCATTAACGATGATTTCTATGAAAAAAGAGATATACATGTTCATGTTCCTGAAGGAGCAACACCAAAAGATGGACCTAGTGCAGGTATAGGTATGTGTACGGCACTTGTTTCTAGTTTAACAGGTAACCCGGTCAAGGCTGATGTTGCTATGACAGGTGAAATTACATTGCGTGGTGAAGTGCTTGCTATTGGTGGTTTAAAAGAGAAACTACTAGCGGCTCATCGTGGTGGTATAAAAACGGTTATTATTCCTCATGAAAATGAACGTGATTTAAAAGAAATACCTGAAAATGTTAAAGCAGATCTCGCTATTCACCCTGTAAAATGGATTGATGACGTACTTTCTATAGCACTTGAACACCCTGTAGAGCAGTGGAAGGCAGAGTAATTTTTATGCGTAAAAAGTTGCATTTTTGATAGAAATAAGCAAAAAAAGCAAAAAAACGCGAAAAAACAGTAAAAAAGTGAAATAAAGGCTTTTCAAACGCTGAAACTATGGTAAGTTAACAACGCTTATGTCGCTAGACCCCTTGTTTAGTATACCTAAGAGGCTGCTGCTCAATAGGTATAAATAATAAAGGATTAGGCATAATAGTTTTTTTTCAACTCGGCGCTTGATGTTCAATAAAATAAAATAACATAACGAATCTTTATTTTTTTAGGACGAACTTTTATTAAAACTTTTATTAAAGAAAAGTAAAATAGCGTTGTAATAATAACAATTGAAGGGGTATACACTGTGAATAAATCTCAACTTATCGAGAAAATTTCTGAAGGCGCTGACATTTCAAAAGCTGCTGCGGGTCGCGCATTAGATTCATTTATTGGCGCTGTAACTGAAGAATTACAAAGTGGTGAGCAAGTTGCTTTAGTTGGTTTTGGTACTTTCTCTGTACGTGACCGTGCAGCACGTACTGGCCGTAACCCACAAACTGGTGCAACTATTCAAATCGCTGCAGCTAAAATCCCATCTTTCAAAGCGGGTAAAGCATTAAAAGATGCTTGTAATAGCTAATAATATAATTAATTACATTTCGTGATTTTATATTAAAGATATATTTAAAGACCACCTTTAGGTGGTCTTTTGCTTTTAATTTATTTGATTAAATTATTTATAAATAATTTAATCAAATAAAACACATCTTGCACTTCAAGCGATGGTCCGCATCTGCTAAAATCGCGAGCAACAAAAACTATAGCTTAAGTATCGATATTTTTTATCGGTTTAATATTTATCGATTTTAAAAAATCGGCTTTGGAGATAAGAGAAAAAAATGCTAGAAGATATTAGAGAAAGCTCGCAGGGCTTAACAGCCAAAATAATCCTTGGTCTTATTATACTAACCTTCGCTGTTGCAGGTCTGGGTAGCTACACTAATTCTGTAGATACTTCTGTCGCAACGGTTAATGGCGAGAAAATAAGTCAACAAGAGTTTGATAGAGCATATCAAGCACAGCGCAATCGTATGGCTCAACAGTTTGGTGAAATGTTTGATACATTATCGAATGACGCTAACTATATGGCTAACTTTCGTCAAGGCGTATTAGATAATTTAATTAATCAAAAATTAATAGATCAAAGTGCAGAAGATCTTGCAATACGTGTTTCAGATGAGCGCATTAAAGAGACTATTCGTGTAATGCCTGAATTTCAGGTGGATGGTGTTTTTGATAACAATCGTTATTTAGCGGTTATTAATCAAGCCGGTTTTTATCAGTCGTCTAGCTTTCGTGATTACCTACGTGTAGAAATGACACGTAGTCAGTTATCACAAGCACTAGTAGCTACAGAATTTAATTTACCTTACCAAGAAAAACTACAACAAAACTTGCAAGGTCAAACACGTGATATTCGTTATGCAACGCTATCAGCTAAACAGTTTGAAGCCGGTGTTGAGGTAAGTGAAGAAGAAATTAAAACTTACTATCAAACGAATCAAATACGTTTTGAAAATAAAGAAAAAGTTAAAGTAAATTATATTCGTTTAGCTGTTGATGATATTGCTAAAAATATTGAAGTGTCTGACAGTGATGTTGAAACATATTATCAAGATAACATTGCAAGCTTTACCCAAGCAGAACAACGTCGTGTTTCACATATTTTAATTGGCTTTACTGAAGGTGATGATGACAGCGAAGCAGCAGCTAAAGCTCAAGCTGAAACTGTATTAGCTCGTTTATCTGCCGGTGAAGATTTTGCCGAATTAGCTAAAGCGTTATCTACTGATACTTTTAGCGGTGAAAATGGTGGTGATTTAGATTATATAGAACGTGGCGTGATGGGAGAGGCTTTTGATGAAGCCGCATTTGAATTAACGACTGTTGGTGATACAACAGGGCTTGTTAAATCAAGCTTTGGCTATCATGTCATTAAATTGACTGACCTTAAGCCTGAAGAAATTCAGAGTTTAGCTGACGTTAAAGATGAGCTATACATCAAGGTAAGTAGTGATAAAGCTCAAGAGCAGTTTTACACCTTAACGCAAGAAATGGCGCGTATTAGCTTTGAGTTTCCTGACAGTTTAGAAGATGCAGCAAGTGAAGTGAATGCTACTGTAGAAACTTCTTCTTGGTTATCTCCTACAGGCAATGCTGCACCTTTTGATAATGCTAAAGTTATTGAGGCAGCGTTTTCAGATATAGTTTTACAAGATAATATGAATTCTGATGTGATTGAAGTAAGCGATAGTGTTTCATTAGTATTACGCTTAAATGAATACCAAGAAGCGAATGTTAAACCACTTGCTGAAGTTGAAGAGCAAATAAAAGCTATTTTAGTCTCTCAAAAAGCGACAGAAAAAGCTCAGACAACAGTAAATGATTTACTTGCGAAGTTTAAAGCGGGTGAAGATATTACTGAACAGTTACTTGAAAACTATGCAAGCTTTACTAGCAAAGAAAATATGACACGTTATGGTACAGATATAGATCAAAGTATCACTCGTGAAGCATTTGTATTACCACACCCTGTTGATGGGAGTATTTCTGCCTCTTCAGTTGCTTTAAGTAACGGTGATTTGGCTCTAGTAGAGCTAAAAGCAGTGAATGTACCAAAAGTTATTATTGATAACCCGCAGCTTTCTCAGCAACAAACTTCTCAATTAGCGCAGTCTGCTTACGCAAGCTATGTTGATTCATTAAAGTTAGATGCAAAGATAAAGATAAATACAGTGGCAGCGCCAACGAGCTTTTAGTTGGTAGTAAGTAGCGAGTAACAAAGCTCGCTACTTTTCATTGATATTATTTTACGGTTCTAGATCTCAGTTGAAAGTTTTGATTCATTAATAATCTTTGCGTGACTTTATGCTGAGGTTTATTCATAACCTCCATTGTTTTTCCTGATTCAACTACCTTCCCGTGTGATAACACTAAAACTTCATCACTAAAATGGCGAATAATACCCAAATTATGGGATATGAGTATATAGGCAAGCCCCATTTGTTGTTGTAGATCTAATAATAAATTAATCATTTGAGAGCGTAATGAAGGGTCAAGTGCTGCTAATGCCTCGTCCAGTATGATTACTTGAGGCTGTAAAATAATTGCTCTAGCAAGGGATATACGTTGTTTTTGCCCACCAGAAAACATATGAGGATAAAAATTCATATGATCGCCTAATAAACCAACTTGTTGTAGGGTAACCCTGATCAGCTCTTGGCGTTTTTTTTCATTAAATGTTGTGTTGAGTTTAAGCGGCTCATCTAATAGTTGTAAAATAGTTAGGCTAGGGTTGAGAGTTGTCCCTGAGTCTTGAAAAATCATACGAATATGCTGACATCTTTCTTTATAACTACTATCATGTAGTTTTTTGCCATTCAGGTAAATATGACCGCTACTGGCTGGCTCTGCTCCGACTAATAATTTAGCAAGTGTCGATTTTCCTGAGCCTGTGTCACCAATAATAGCTAAAGTCTTATGCGCTTCAATACTGAAAGAAATAGGCTCTAATGCAATAGTAACTTTCTTTTTAAACCAAAAGCCTTTCTGCTGATAAGACTTGCTTAACTCTTCAACTTTAAGTAATTCTGTCATTTTAACATACCTCTTTAATAGCTTTACGTTTAGCTTTTGTCGGTATTAAAGGGTAGTGGCAACTAACTTTATGATCATGAAAGCTAGTGATTGTCGGTGCTTGTACACAGGCTTGTTGGGCTCTTGGACAACGTGGCCCTAAACGACAGCCAATAGGAAGATGTTGCAAAATTGGAATAGTACCAGGTAATGCCATTAATCTTGATTTAGCAGGCAACTCTATATTTGCACTCGGGCTACTATCAACTAAAGCTTTAGTGTATGGGTGTAATGGATTTTTGAATATTTGTTCAGTAGTTCCAGCTTCAACGAATTGTCCGCTGTACATCACTGTTATCTTATGTGTCCAATGTGTAATATTTTCTAAATCATGACTAATTAATAATATCGACATGTTTTTTAATTGATTTAAACTAGCCAACAGCCTAAATATTTGCCCCTGATTTGTATTCTCCATTGCTGCAGTAGGTTCATCTGCAATTAATAATATCGGCCTTCTAGCTAGGGCTATAGCGATCATAACGCGCTGACATAGCGCATCTGTTAATTGATGTGGGTAACTGTTAAGGCAAGCGTTATGTTTTTTTATGCCGACCTTATGTAATAATTTAATAGCTGCCTCATTACGCTGTCGCTGTTTCTGCCAGAAAAAACCGGTGAGTGAACTAGTATCAATCGCTTCAGCTAATTGGTTTTTGATGGTGGTTGTTGGATCTAAACAGGCCATAGGCTCCTGGAATATCATAGCAATATCTCGCGATATAAGCGCTTTACGCTCCGCAATAGATAAACGCAATAAATCGACACCTCGCCAATGGAACCTATCAGCATGTACTTTCCATTTGTCGTTTAGTACACCAACAATTGCTTGTGCTAAAAGTGATTTACCAGAGCCTGATTCCCCAACTAACCCACGAACTTCGCCTTCTTTCATGATCAGGCTAACTTTATCAACCGCTAAAATATTTTTATTTTCACTGATAAGTTCAATGGATAAGTTTCTAATGTCGAGTAAATTCATTACTTGTCCTTGCGAAGCTTAAGAGAATGGCGAATACCTTCACCAACAAGGTTGGTAACTATAACAGCAAACAAAATAGCTAAACCTGGCAAATATACTGTCCAAGGGGCTATGTAAAATAAATCTAAACCGTTAGCTAATGTTGCTCCCCATTCCGGTAGTGGAATTTGAGCACCTAAGCCTAAAAAACCTAATGTAGCTATATCTAAAATAGCGGCTGATTGTGCTAAGGTTGCCTGACTCATTACTCGATCGACAATATTTGGAAAAATAGAGTAATACAATATTCTAAAAGGACTTGCACCATCTAGCCGAGATGCAAGTACATAATCTTTACGCGATTCTTCTTTTACGGCGTAACGTGTAATGTGAATAAACTGAGGTATCAGTACTATTACTACAGCCCATACGGTATTGCTAATACCAGGTCCTAATATAGCAACAATGATGATAGCCAATAACAATGAAGGAATAGATAAGATGACATCCAAACAGTGATTGAGGAAGCTTGATTTTATCCCTGTGGTTAATGCTGATAAGGAGCCAATAACAACACCAATAATAAGTGATGTAATAACTACAATAAAGCTTAGGCCAAAGGTTAAAGAAGTACCATACATTAAGCGAGAAAGCATATCTCGGCCAAGTTCATCAGTACCAAGTAAATAACTTATATTTCCATCAGGGTGCCAAGCAGGAGGTAATAATAGCATATCTAGTTGACCATCAATTGGTGAATGTGGTGCTAGTATTGGTGCAAAAACAGCTAAAATTATTAAGAATATAAAACAGCTCAATCCTGCCATTGCAGAAGGTGTTTTACGAAAAACCTGCCAAAGCTGCATAAAAGGTGAAGGGAATATCTCTTCTAAATAAATTTTATCACGAGCCATACTTATTACCTCGGGCTAGTGGATTTAACGCAGCATAGATAAAGTCAGTTAAAATGTGCACGATAAAAATAAAACACGACAGCACCAACAAGCCACTTTGTATCGCGGTATAGTCTCGTTGGTAAATACTTTCGATGAGCCAACGGCCTATACCAGGCCAACTAAAAATAACTTCGGTGACCATGGCAATCGTTACCAGGTTGGCAAACTGTAAACCAACGTGACGAATTATTTGTATTAGCGCATTTCTGATCGCATGGCGAAATATCATTTGTCGAAAGGTTAAACCTTTTGCATTTGCTGCTCGAATATAGCTTGTTTCTAAAACCTCTATCATTGATGTTCTAGCTAAGCGAATAAATATAGTGGCAGGAGCTACAGCAATAACACAAGCAGGTAGTATAATATGTGCGGTGGCATCACTAAAAGCTTGCCATTTATAAGGGCTATCACTGAGTAATATATCAATAAATTGAATACCAGTTATCAACTCAATTTCAAACAATAAACTAATCTGTCCGGCTGATGGCAACCAGCCTAAGTTTATCGAAAAGGTTAAAATAGCCAATATACCTAGCCAAAATACGGGGATTGAATAGCCCAACATTGAAACTGATACGATAATATTATCAGTGGTTTTGTTGTGTTTTATTGCCGCAATAAAACCAAGTGGAATACCAACAAACATTGCAATAAATAAAGCAACCAAACTAAGTTCAATAGTTGCAGGTAATAGGTTGAGCACTTCCGTGGCTATATCAGATTGACTTGCCATTGAAATACCTAACTCGCCATTAACAATGTTATGTAGATAAGTAATATATTGCCAAAAGATATTACTTTCAGTGTGGTAATGTTTTTCTATTTCTATTAATTGAGCAGGGGTTGCGTTAATAGCACCCGAGATGTTGATGATTGAATCACCTGGAAATAAAAAACTTAAGCTAAAAGATAATAATGTTAGTACTAACATTGTAAAAATAAATAAGCTTAATCTACGTAAAGTAAAAATTAACATGATTAATTTTCACCTACATTAGGTTGAGCCACTTTCACTGCGTTGTTACTTTTTGCACTTAGGGGCGTTTTTTTATTTTTATCTATATGATAAAAATTAATACCCCCAAAGGCTGCTAGGATATCACCCGTAATTTCTTTATTACGTGCTTGATAACGTTTTGAATGAGCAATGGGAATTAAAGGGATTTCCTCTTCTATAATTTTCATTGCTTGGGAATAGAATTTTTTTCTTTGACTTAAGTCAGTTGTTTGTAAGGCTTTTTGAATAATATCATCATATTCTTGGTTACACCAAAAAGTGGTATTACTCCCTGTATTACTTGCAGAGCAGCTTAGCATAGGAGAGAAAAAGTTATCAGGATCTGGATGATCAGCTGACCAACCTAATAAAAAGCTCTGATGTTCGCCAAGCTTTAAGCGGTTTAAGAAAGTATTCCATTCATAAGAAACAATGTTAACTTTAATTCCAATATCATTTAGATCGGCTTGTATAAGTTTAGCCATTGTTATTGCATTAGGGTTATAAGGTCTTTGTACCGGCATAGCCCATAAATCCATAGTGAATCCTTGAGGAAACCCTGCCGTATTTAATAGGCTTTTTGCCAGCACAGGATTAAATTCATGAGTTGGAATCGTATCGTCAAATGCCCAAGAGGTATTCGGTAGTATCGATTTTGCTAATACTGCTTTACCTTTATAAACGGTATCGAGTAATACTTTTTTATTAATAGCATAACTAACCGCTTGGCGAACCAGTTTATTATCAAAAGGTGGCTTTTTAATATTAAAGCCAAAATAGCCGACATTTAATGCCGTAATTGACTCTAAGGTTAAGCTTTTATTTTCACCTATTTTATTATGGGCAATAGGGTAAGCTGATATATCACATTCTTTTGCTAGTAACTTTGTTAGCCTTCCAGTATTACTTGGCGTGATATCAAAAACTAATTGTTCAATTTTTACCGGCTCTCGCCAATATTGTTCGTGACGGTAATAACGAATAAAAGAGCCAATGCGATATTCTTTTAATTTAAATGGCCCAGTGCCTATAGGATCGGTATCTATATTGCTTTTTCTTTGTTGTTTACTTAGTTGTTCAGCATATTCGGCGGATAAAATAACCGCATAATCAGTTGCTAAATTGGCAAGAAAGGAATTATCAGGATGAGTTAAATGAAAGCGAACAGTATGATCATTTATTTTTTCTATTTTTTCTACTAGGCTATTAAACTCAATATTTTGAAAAAAGGGATAATCACCGCCTGATACATAATGAAATGGATGATTTTTATTTAAAATACGATTAAAACTAAAAATAATATCGTCAGCATTTAGAAATCGGCTTGGTGTAAAATATTCTGTTTGATGAAAAGCAACATTTTTACGTAAATAGAAAGTGATCTTTTTACCGTTTTTTGTTACATGCCAAGCTTTTGCTATTGCAGGTGTAAGCGTATTCTCTTTTCCTTGATAACTCAATAAACGATCGTATAACTGATTCGATGTAGCATCAATGGTGGTACCAGATGTTACTAATTGCGGGTTAAATGTTTCAGGAGAGCCTTCCGCACAATATATAACACTGTGTTCATCTAATGAAACTGTGCTTTCATCATAACACGCGGATAATGCGAAAAGGCTCAGGCAAGCAAGTAGATTAACCTTAATTTTATTCATCAGTGTCATTACCATCAAGCAAATTGTATTTTTTTAAATAACCTCTTAGTTGATGATAGGTTAATTCTAGTGCTTGTGCGGTTTTCTTTTGATTATATTGACAGTGCGCCAAAGCTGATTTAATCAATTCTATTTCGTAATTTTGTGATAAGGACTTCAATGATTGAGGGAATTGAGTGTTTATTAGTGCTGTGGTAGCGGTTACTTCCGGCTGAATTATCTCATTACTCGTATTCTTGTCAATCGAATCTACGCCGTTGTCACTTATTGTCTCATGTTGTGGTGTATGGACTCTATCATGGGTTTTAATGCGCTGGTTAGGTCTAAAAGGAGATTCGAATGGGTCAATAATTAAATCATTAACAGGCAAGTGCGGGTTATTACAGCGATAAACACTACGCTCAATTACATTTTTTAACTCACGAATATTACCCGGCCAAGCGTATTCAAGCATGGCTCTTTTCGCTTTTTCGGTGAAACCACTAAATAATTCAAACTCTAATTCACGTGCCATTGTCATAGCAAAATGCTCTGCTAACATTAAAATGTCATCAAGTCGTTCACGCAATGGTGGTAGTGTTATAACATCAAATGCTAAGCGGTCGAGTAAATCTGCTCTGAATTGCCCTGATGCAGCTAATGATGGAAGATCTTCATTAGTGGCTGCTACGAGGCGTACATCAGTAGTTATTGTACGAGAGCCACCTACACGTTCAAATTCACCATACTCAACTACGCGTAATAACTTTTCTTGTATTAAGCCTGACGTATTCGCAATTTCATCTAAAAATAAGGTGCCATTGTCGGCGCGTTCAAAACGACCTTCATGACGTTTGCTTGCGCCAGTGAAAGCACCAGAGTCATAGCCAAATAGCTCGGTTTCAAGTAGGTTTTCATTTAAAGCGGCACAATTGAGTTTTAAATAACTTTGCTCCCAGCGCTTTGATAAATAATGTAAACGAGCAGCAACTAATTCTTTACCTGTTCCGCGTTCACCAATAATTAATACTGGCTTACTAAGTGGTGCAATTTGAGATATTTGCTCTAATACTTCTAAAAAGCTATTTGATTGTCCCAGCAAGTTATCTTGTTTATTAAAGCGTCCCATTACCTGACCTAATATTGATACCAATATCATACAGTTTATTCTTGTTGGATAAGAAATAACAGGAAAGACTTGGTATTAGTTAATTTAACTAACAAATAGTGTATTTCATTAATTAGTTATAGAAAAGAATTTTTTAATATTATAAAAAAACTCTTTAAAACAAAAGGTTAATGTTTTATGTCATATTGGCGTAAAACATGAATATAACTTAGTATAAATTTAAATTCGAATTTATACTAATTTCAACAAGCGTATAATATAGATGGTTTACGTTTAAATGAAGTTATTAATTCTAGAGAGAGGTTGTTATGGGTATTTTTTCAAGGTTTACCGATATTATTAATTCTAATATCAATAATTTATTAGATAAAGCTGAAGACCCAGCTAAAATGGTAAGGTTAATTATTCAAGAAATGGAAGACACTTTAGTTGAAGTACGCTCTAGCTCTGCTAAAACATTAGCGGATAAAAAAGAGCTAACTCGTCAAGTAACTCGTTTTGAGAATGAGGCCGCACAATGGCAAGAAAAAGCTGAATTAGCTCTAAGCAAAGATCGTGAAGATTTAGCTAGAGCGGCTTTAATGGAAAAGAAAAAGAGTACTGAAAACTCTCAATCTTTATTACAAGAGCTTGTGAATGTTGAAGAGCATATTACTAAACTTCAAGATGAAATATCACAACTGCAAGATAAATTAGCAGATGCCAAAACTCGTCAAAAGGCGATTATTATGCGAGAAAAAACTGTAAATTCTCGTTTAAAGGTGAAGCAGAATATTGATAGTAACAAAGTGAATGATGCACTAAGTCGTTTTGACCGTTATGAAAGTAAAATTGATGGTATTGAAGCACAAGTTGAATCATATGATTTAGGTAGTAAATCTTTAGCTGATGAAATTGCAGAGCTTGAATCAAACGAGAAAGTTGATGATGAACTTGCATCGTTAAAAGCGAAAATGAAAAAACAACAGGATTAACTATTAGCGAGTTAGTTATTATTTCTAAAGTGTAAGGTTTAACGTAATTAAACCTTAAGTAATAAGTTTATTTATTACTTCCAATGGCTAAACCGTTAGCTAATAAGTTAGAGAAAAAGTTAAGGAGAGTATCGTGGAAGAGATTATTATGGCGCCAGTCATTATTTTTATGGTTATTGTTGCCCCCATTTGGCTAATATTACATTACCGTAGTAAAGGACAAGTAAATCAAGGCTTGACTGAAGAAGAGTATATTCAGTTATCTGATTTATCCGAGATGGCAGATAAAATGGCTGATCGTATTAAAACGCTAGAAGCAATCTTGGATGCAGAGACTCCTGAATGGAGAAGTAAATTATGAGGATTAAAGGGGGAGACTTATACCGAAATACCTCGCGCGGTAAAATAGCGGGTATTTGTGCGGGAATTGCAGATTATTTTGGTTGGGAGACTTGGTTAGTACGAATTTTAGTAGTGTCAGGGGTGCTCTTTGGCATACCTTTTTTAATTTTAGGTTATATTGCGGCTTGGCTTATTCTTGATAAAGACCCTAAGATGTCTAATAAATTTCATCAGACAGAGTCGTCAAAATCTGATTCATCAGGGGGGACTCCCCCATCAGCTAGCGATTATGAAAATGAATCAATTAAAGTGAAAACAAGAGTTTGGCAATCAGGTGAACCACCCAAACAAGCTTTCCATGATATTCGAAGAAAGTTTGGCTCTTTAGAGAAGCAACTACAACGTATTGAGCAGTATGTAACATCTTCAGAGTTTAGCGTTGCTAGGGAAATTAATAAACTGTAATTATACCTAGCTACTACCTAAGGGGCTCCAGTAGAATCTCTAACGATTAGTTGTGGAATGTACTGGCTTATAACATTTATTCCCTTTTGTTTACGTACCTGACTAATTAATAAGCTTGCTGCATCATGTGCTATTTGTTTATTAGGTTGATCAGAGGTGGTAAGTTTTGGCCATGTTTGACGAGAAAAAGGGCTATTTTCGAAACCAGTAATTGATAGCTGTTCAGGTATTTTTATATTCATTAATCGAGCTGCAAATAAAGCACCAGCGGCAATTTCATCATTACACGAAAATATTGCTGTTGGTGTATTGCTTGGGCTTACTTCTTTTGCCATTAATTTTTGAGCGCCATTTACACCAGATTCAAATGAGTATTCACCTTCAATCACTAAATTCTTATTAAATGCTATATCATTAACTTTTAATGCCTGTCTATATCCCTTGTAACGTTCAATCGTAGACATATGCTCAGCACCACCTGCAATAAAACCAATTTTTTTATGTCCTAAGTCGATCAAGTGTTGGGTGATCGTTTGTGCGGCCTCTCTATCGTTTACCATAACACAGGGACTTAATTCATCAGGTGCAACGTCTCCTGACATAATGCGAACTACTTTTATATCAAGCGCAGTAATACGCTTCACAAATTCAGGTTGTTCCGAAAATGGTGGTGTTAATACTAAACCAGCAACACGTGCATGTTTTATTGTATTAATAATATCTTCGGTAATATCTTCCTTTTGGGAGTCGCAAGGGTTAATTAATAGCTCAAAACCCTGTTGACGACATGCAGATAAAATACCTTCTTGCATATCAATAATATAATAAGCATTTGGGTTGTCATATACATAGGCAATAGTAAAAGATTTTGTACCTGCTAAGTTTCGGGCCGCTAAATTTGGCTGATAATTCAGCTCTTTTACCGCTTCCTGTACTTTTTCTCGGGTAATTTGACGAACCGAAGGTTCATTATTCATTACACGTGAAACGGTTTTAATTGAAACACCCGAAAGTCTGGCGACATCATTAATTGTTGCTTTCATCTATCCATTTAACCTTTATTATTTTTAGAGCAGCCATTACTACAGCAGTAGAGTAGTGCTTCTTTATCTATGCAGCAATAACTAATACTATTTTTATCTAATTAAATACACAGTAAAAGCATAATAAGCTAAGAACCAATAATTGACAGCGTTGTCATTCTTGAGTAGGGTACCATAATTGTTTATAAAAACATAATCTCGTCATGTGTTAGCCTTACTATGTACGAGCATAATACTTTACTCATCATGAGAGTCATTTACAGGAACAACTATGTCAGATCGTCAAATATTACCTAGCTGGAAAAAACTACAACAATTAGCGTTAGATAAGAAAACTCAGCATATGAATACTTTATTTGCTAATGATGGAGAGCGTTTTGAAAAATTCTCTATTGAGTTGCCTAATTTGTTACTTGATTACTCTAAAAATTTAATTGATTGTGAAACCATGGATAATTTATTGAATTTGGCTGAAGAAACAGAAGTCTGCCAATGGCGGACTAAAATGTTCACTGGCGAAAAAATAAATAAAACGGAAGAGCGAGCAGTTTTACATACCGCTTTACGCCGTAAAAGTGACGAAGCATTAATTTTAGATGGTGAAAATATTACCGAGCAAGTCGATAAACAACTGATAAAAATGGAAGCGTTTGTAAATAAAGTTCGTCAAGGGCATTGGTTGGGGTATTCAGGTAAGCGTATTACCGATATTGTAAATATTGGTGTTGGCGGCTCTAATTTAGGCCCTCAAATGGTGACGGAAGCACTTAAGCATTATAGTGATGGCGCAGTGAACGTTCATTATGTTTCAAATGTTGATGGTGCTCAAATTGTTGAAGTTCTAAGGCCGCTAGATCCTCAAAACGTTTTGTTTATTGTATCAAGCAAAACGTTTACAACGACCGAAACTATGACTAATGCAAAAACAGCGATGAAGTGGTTAACAAGTGCGTCCTTTGATGAGAAGTCAGTTGCGAAACACTTTGTTGCTGTTACTGCTCACAAAGAGAATGCTATGAGTCTTGGTATTGAAGCTGATAACATTTTTGATATGTGGGATTGGGTTGGAGGACGTTTTTCATTATGGTCAGCGATTGGCTTAGCAATTGCGCTCGATTTAGGCTTTGATAAATTTAAAGAGCTACTTGATGGTGCTAGTGATATGGATCAACATTTTATTAACGCGCCATTACGTAATAATATGCCTGTGATAATGGCGTTAATTAGTGTTTGGAATACCACTTTTTTGGGCGCACGCTCACAAGCTATTCTACCGTATGATCAAACTTTACATATGCTTTCAGCTTACTTACAACAGGCTGAAATGGAAAGTAATGGAAAATCGGTTACTTGGGATGGTGATGAAGTTGACTATGCGACAGTCCCTTCTATTTGGGGCGAGCTGGGAATTAATGGGCAGCATGCGTTTTATCAATATCTGCATCAAAGTAATAATGTTGTACCTGCTGACTTTATTGGCTCTGTAGAAAGTGTGACACCGGTAAAAGGTCATCACGAAACGTTAATGGCAAACTTCTTTGCTCAAACCCAAGCATTAATGGCTGGCGTAAACGAAGAACAAGTAAGGGCCGATCTTAAAGCAAAAGGTCGTACAGCCGACTATATTGATAAAGTGGCCCCTCATAAAGTACATAAAGGTAACAGGCCAACCAATACTATTTTATTAAAACGTATTGATCCCAAAACATTAGGTAGTTTAATTGCAGCCTATGAACATAAAATATTTGTTCAAGGAATTATCTTGCAAATATGTTCTTTTGATCAATGGGGAGTTGAATTAGGTAAGGGGTTAGCAGCTGAGATACAGCAAGAATTAGAGAGCAATACAATATCATCTAAGCATGATTGTTCAACAGCCAGTTTAATGAAGTTTTATCAAAAAGCTAAGTAAACAACACTGTATTTTCTAAGTATTTTATTTCTATGCATGAGTAGCCTATAGAGTGGTACTGAGATCATAAAAAAGCAGTCATAAGTTACATGGCTGCTTTTTGTTTTATAATATTCGGTTTAACTGACTAGTTAGCTCAGTGATGAGGACTAAATAGAGGCCATTGCTTGAGCAGTGTCTAACATTCTATTTGCAAATCCCCACTCATTGTCACTCCAGATTAGCATTTTAACTAAACGTTTATGGCTAACACGTGTTTGATTACCATCGACGATACAAGAATGGGTATCGTGATTAAAATCAACAGAAACTAGCGCTTCTTCGGTATAAGCTAATATGCCTTGTAAGCCTTGTTGAGCTAATGGTGTTGCTTCAGCTTGCTGTATTATTTGGTTAATAGCATGAATACTGACATCTTCATTAACCGTAACACTTAAATCCATTGCTGTAACATTCAATGTTGGTACTCGAACAGCAATGGCTTCAAACCTACCTTTAAATTTAGGTAAAATTCGTTCAATGCCGACCGCTAATTTTGTATCAACAGGTATAATAGACTGGCTAGCAGCACGACTACGTCGTAGATCAGGGTGATAAGCATCGATGACTTGTTGATCATGCATAGAAGAATGAATTGTTGTTATAGTACCGCTTTCAATACCAAAGGCATCATCAAGCACTTTTATTACAGGTACTATGCAGTTAGTTGTGCATGAGCCATTTGATACAACCGTGTCATCACTGGTAAGTTCTTGATGATTTATTCCATAAATAATGGTTGCATCAATATCTTGGGTGCAAGGATGAGAAAATAATACTTTTTTAGCACCTTGTTTAATGTGCGCTAAACCATCGGCTTTACTGCCAAATTTTCCTGTACAGTCGAGAACGATATCAATTTTGTGTTCACGCCAAGGGATTTGTTCAATTTTGTCAAAATGAAGTAATGCTATTTCATTTCTAAATTGGTTAGTTTGTGAGGTACTTTTATTGGAAATAAATAGCTTTTCGTCTTCTTGTTCAACAGAAAAAGCAAACCGTCCATGGGTTGTATCGTATTTCAATAAATGAGCAATACCGGTTGCGGGTGCTAAGTCGTTTATCGCAACTATTCTGAAAGTGTTATTTCTACCGCTTTCATAAAGCGAGCGAACAATACTTCGACCAATACGACCAAAGCCGTTAATAGCAATATTTATCATAAATTACTTGAAGTGATGTTATTCACTGTACCTAGATGTGTAAGGTGGGCAATTTCTTGCCCACCGTTTTCTACTTGCTTATTACTAAAGTATAAAGCTAAGCTGTAAGCTTAAAGCGCGTTGACTGTTTTGATAACGTTATCAACGGTAAAGCCAAAGTGTTCAAGTAATACATTACCTGGTGCAGATTCACCAAAAGTAGTCATACCTACTACCGCGCCGTTTAAACCAACATATTTAGCCCAAAAATCAACATGAGCAGCTTCAATAGCAACACGTTTAGTAACGTTAGCAGGTAATACAGATTCTTTATAATCACTTGTTTGTGCGTCAAAAACATTAGTTGATGGCATAGATACAACACGAACCTTGGTACCTTGCTCTGTCAGTGATTTAGCTGAATCAATCGCTAATGCTACTTCTGAACCGGTAGCAATAAGAATTACCTCAGGAGTTCCTTCACAATTTTGTAAAATATAACCACCTTTTGCAATATCGTTTACTTGCTCTTGACTACGGGCCATTGCAGGTAAACCTTGACGTGAGAAAATCAAAGCAGAAGGTGCTTTTTGATTTTGTACCGCAGCTTTCCAAGCTACAGCTGACTCAGTAGCATCACATGGTCGCCATGTGGTTAAATTAGGTGTAGTACGTAAATTTGTTAATTGCTCTATCGGCTGATGAGTTGGACCATCTTCACCTTGACCAATTGAATCATGGGTGTAAACAAAGATATTTTGAATACCCATTAAAGCAGACATACGTACAGCATTACGTGCATATTCCATAAACATCATGAAAGTAGCGCCGTAGTTGATGAAGCCGCCATGTAATGAAACACCGTTCATTATGCCGCTCATACCAAATTCACGTACACCGTAGAATATGTAATTACCAGCTGGATCAGTTTCTATACCTTTTGAGCCAGACCACAGGGTTAAATTTGAACCGGCTAAATCGGCAGAGCCGCCTAACATTTCTGGTAATACAGGACCAAAAGCTTCAATAGCATTTTGAGATGCTTTGCGTGACGCGATATTTTCAGCATTCTCATGACATTGCTGAATAAATGCATTGGCTTTTTCTTCAAAATCTTGTGGTAATTCACCTTTAATTACACGACGTTCAAACTCACTTGCTAGCTCTGGGTAAGCCGCTTGGTAAGCCGAGAATTTTTCATTCCAGCTTACTTGCTTAGCTGCGCCTTTTGCTTTTTGATCCCATTGTGAATATACATTTTCTGGTACTTCAAATGGTGCGTGTGGCCAGTTTAAAAATTCGCGTGTGGCAGCTATCTCATCATCACCTAATGGTGCGCCGTGACAATCATGTGTGCCTGATTTATTTGGAGAGCCAAAACCTATAATAGTTTTACAACAAATCATACTTGGTTTGTCTGTCACTGATTTTGCTTCAGTAATTGCTGCTGCAATCGCTTCGCTATCATGGCCATCAACACTAATTACGTGCCAACCGTAAGCTTCAAAACGTTGTGGCGTGTTATCTGTAAACCAACCTTCAACATGACCATCAATAGAAATACCATTGTCATCCCAAAAAGTGATTAATTTACCTAATCCTAACGTACCTGCTAATGAACAAGCTTCATGAGAAATACCTTCCATTAAACAACCATCACCTAAGAAACAATAAGTAAAATGATCAACTATGTCATGATTTTCGCGGTTAAATTGAGCAGCTAAAGTCTTCTCAGCAATAGCCATACCTACGGCATTAGAAATACCTGCGCCTAATGGACCTGTTGTTGTTTCAACACCAGGAGTATAACCATATTCAGGATGACCAGGAGTTTTAGAGTGTAATTGACGGAAGTTCTTTAAATCATCAATAGATAAATCATAACCAGATAAATGTAATAAAGAATAAATTAACATTGAACCATGGCCGTTTGAAAGAATAAATCTGTCACGGTCAGCCCAATTAGGGTCAGTAGGGTTATGCTTTAAAAAATCACGCCATAAAACTTCAGCGATATCTGCCATCCCCATAGGGGCACCAGGGTGTCCTGATTTTGCTTTCTGTACGCTATCCATGCTTAAAACACGAATTGCATTGGCTAGTTCTTGACGCGACGACATATTAGCTCCGATTTACTTTTTATTAAAAGGGTATAATTGAATTGCGCGTATTTTCTCCTACCATCAGATATATCGCAAATGATATTACATAATTTTTTATCTTTTTTTCGGTTACTTAAGGTGATAAGTATAATTTTTGTGTAAAAAAACATATATATTGATTTTTATTAAGAAATAAAGAAATTGAAATATGGTAGGGATTTAGTTTTTAATTCCTTTGTAAAAAATAAATAGGGTAAATAATGATAAAAGTCCTCACAGCACATAACAATTAGACCTTACTAATAAATTTTTTTGTAAAAACATAATAAATAATAGAAAAATCAATAATTGCCTTGAATTATGAAATCAAATAGTTTAGTTTTTAATCAGGTTGTTTACATTAATGTTTTTTTGTGTTTTTGTATTAAAAGTACATAAATTGAACGTTTATAAAATAATAAGAATAGACAACTAACGTAAGAGATAAAATTAAAATAAAAATTAGGTAGCTAAAATGCGAAAGTCATCCCCTAAAGGGTTAAAGTTGACAACGGTTATTTTTGCAGTATTTGTAATGACCGTTTCAGCAATACTGAGTAGTAATTCAGTCGCTGATGACATGGAAGTAAAAACAGCACAAATAGAACCAGAATAAAGTTATTGACTATAGTCTTATCAATAATAATTAATGAAGCTCTGTATTCATAATGAATTACAGGGCTTTTTTTTAATAAAAGTAACCTAATAGAATATACGCTAACTTTTATTTGACTCTATTATAATATCAACTTGACGCTGATTTTCTTGTTGAGAGAGAACAATTCTAATCATTTTTTGTTCTTGTTGATAGAGTAGGGTTAAATAGTTTTGTGTGTTTTGTTGTGAAATAGGCTTGCCAAATTGCTGAGAATAATAAGTGATAATTTGTTCTTTAGTGGCTAAAGTATAATAATTAACAACAGCGGGAAGCGTATCGGTAAAGTCAGCAAATATATGCGCATCTTTTAACACAGGTACGGTAATAATAGGGCTTTTATTTATCTCACTTGCCATCGAAATAGCACTTAAATTAAATATAATAGCTGCAATTAATATGCTGTATCTACTTATACTTTTTACTTTCATGTAATAAACTCCTATTCCTTTAATGCAACTATTATCAATATAGATGATTCTTTATTAGAGTACGAGGTTACGCGCAATAAAAAATACTGACAAATTGAAGTCGTTTATTGAGCAAGAACTTCCTTTCGTTTTTATAAAAAGTCTTTACGATAATGATCAACCCAAAGGGCTGTAGCACCACAAATAGCAACAGGCATAATAATTAGGTTAACAATAGGTATCATGGCAAAGACTGTAACCGTTATACCGAAGCTATAACTTAATCCTTGTTGTTTTTTTAATGCTTGCTTCATATCAAAAAAAGAAATTTTATGATTGTCAAAAGGGTAATCTTTATATTGTATTGCCATCATCCAAGCAACAAATAAAAACCAAATAACCTGCCCTATAACTGGTAATATCCACATTAAAACAAAAAAGCCAATAGCGCGAGGAATGTAATAGACGAGTTTTGTCCATTCTCGGCCTAAAGCTCTAGGGGTATCTTTTACGATGGTTAACATACTCTCACTTGGGCCAGTTTCCCCTACTAACAAATGTTCTATTTTTTCAGATAATAAACCATTAAAGGGAGCAGCTAACCAATTAGCCGCAGTACTAAATAAAAAAGAAAATACTATTAATACCGTTATTACAGCTAAAGGCCATAACACTGCGCTAAGCCAATCAAGCCAACTTGGTAACCACCCTATCATTAGCTGCATATAATGTTCTAATTCTCTATATATATAATAGAAGGCACAACTAAAAAGCACTAAATTAACTAATAGTGGTATAAAAACAAATCGACGAATACCTTTTAAACGAATAAGCTCAAAACCTTTGAATAAATAGCCGGCACCACTTAGCGCTAAAGGGGAATTTTTATTAGTAAATTGTTTGTTTGTATATCTAGACATGTATAAATAATAACACCTTAATATTAATCGACTGATTATAAAGTCTGATTGCATGTAATTACAGTACTAACTTGTTACAAAGTGGCACTATTTCTGTTAGAGTTTATATGGTATTTTATTTTTATTCATCATACTTTTTTCTCGCTGAATTAAATATCTTGAGGTAACATGAGTATGATAAGAAAGACTATAATAATAATCACAATTTTCCTTAAAAAAGAATTACAAGACAGGCATAACAATGGAAGATAACTTCAGAAACGCATTAATTATTCTTAGCGGTTTTATTATTGCTGCTATATTTATTCATGGTTTATGGACCATTCGCAAGCAAAAAAATCCTTATAAACTTAAAACCAGCAAGGAAAAAGTTGAGCCAGTCTCTAGAAATTTTGATGATAGTGGTTTTGATCAATATGGTGTAGGCCAAGTAAAAGTATTAAAGCAGGCTAATGAACCTAAAGTAGAAAGTGAAAAAGACTTTGAACAAACTATTAGTCTCGAAGAAATTAATCACCTAGATAACGGCCAGCATCAAGAGCTATACAATGACTTTGCTGTTAATGAAAAAGTTTCGGAGCATGATGTTGAATTAAAAAAGCAAAAAAATAGTCAGGCACAAGTTGAAATAGAAGCGAAAAAAGAAATTTCTTTAGAACAGCCAATGTATCAACAGCCTGTAACTAATGCAAAACCTGCAAGAGGCAATACTAGTCAAGTTGCCAGTAAAAAATTTACACCAACTAAGCCGGTCGAATCATTATCTAAAGAAGAAATAAAAAGAAACCAAATGGAAATTAATTTTGGTGAAGGTGTATCTATTGATGATGAAAATGTGCCAAACACTAATGTTGCTGATAATGCACAGGAAAAAACTGGCCCTAACGAAGCTGAAGTTAATAATAATATCGATACACAAGTGATTATTCTTAGTGTGGTAATGCCTGATAATCACCAAATGTCAGGCGCTGCACTTTTACCTAGTTTATTAACCTTGGGCATGAAATATGGAGAAATGAACATTTTTCATCGTCATCAAGATAGTGCTGGTAATGGCCCTGTTACTTTTAGTTTAGCTAACATGCTAAATCCAGGCTCTTTTGATTTGGATACCATGGAAACATTTGTAACACAAGGAGTCAGCTTATTTATGACTCTTCCTAATGCCGGTGACCCCTTTGCCGCGTTTGATCAAATGTTATTAGCCGCTAAGCAGCTAGCTAATGAATTTAATGCACAATTACTTGATGACAAACGTAATATAATGACTAAGCAAACAGAGCAGCATTATGTTAGTAAAATTCGTGAGTTTGATAGACAACATCGCCTTGCTCGATTTTGATAATAAATTTTTAGTCACTGTTTAATTATATTAAACAGTGACTCTTTCCAAGCGTTCTCTGCCTTTTTTTGAGTTAATACCCCATGTCGACAACTGACCTTCCACAAGTGTTATTTGAAAAAGTAAAACAACTTCATCAAGACATTAATCACTATAATCATCAATATTATGTACTTGATCAACCAACTGTCCCTGACGCTGAATATGATCGGTTAATGCGCGAGTTAACAGCAATAGAGCAAGAGCACCCAGAGCTGAAAACACTTGACTCTCCTAGCCAAAAAGTGGGAGGCCAAGCGTTAAAAGCTTTTAGCCAAGTTACCCATCAAATACCTATGTTATCGCTTGATAATGTCTTTTCAATAGACGAGTGGCAAGCGTTTATTAAACGTATTCGTGATCGATTAAATAGTGATGAAAAACTTGTTATCTGTGCAGAGCCAAAACTTGATGGTTTAGCAGTAAGCTTACGTTATGAGCAAGGCTTTTTAGTTCAAGCGGCAACAAGAGGTGATGGCAGTATAGGTGAAAATATTACCGAGAATATTCGTACCATTAAGTCTATTCCTCTAAGGCTTAATGGCGAAAGTGGTATTGACTACCCTGATATTATTGAAGTTCGAGGGGAAGTTTTTATGCCTAAAGCGAGTTTTGAGCGCTTAAATGAAATGGCGATAAAGAAAGGTGAAAAATCATTTGCTAATCCTCGTAATGCTGCCGCAGGCAGTCTACGGCAATTGGACTCAAAAGTTACCGCTAAACGTAATTTAGACTTTTATGCTTATGGTCTCGGCTTTGTCGGTGATTTAACGGTAAATAATGCACCTGAAGGTGAGCAAGGTTTTTTGAAAAACTCCCATTACCAACGCTTATGTCAAATTAAGTCATTAGGTTTACCTATGTGTCCTGAAGTTCGTTTACTTGATGATCAGGAACAAGTGCAAAGCTTTTATCAAGATATTTTAAGTAAACGAGAGCAGCTTAGTTATGAAATAGATGGCACTGTATTAAAAGTAGATAATATTTTATTACAAGAACGACTTGGCTTTGTTGCACGAGCACCGCGATGGGCAATGGCCTATAAATTTCCTGCACAAGAGGAATTAACGCTTATTGAAGATGTTGAGTTTCAGGTAGGTCGCACAGGGGCTATTACACCAGTGGCTCGTTTAAAACCGGTATTTGTTGGCGGCGTTACGGTATCAAACGCTACATTACATAATCAAAGTGAAATTGAACGCTTAGGTTTGAAAATTGGTGATACAGTTATTATTCGTCGTGCTGGTGATGTTATACCTCAAATTGTCTCGGTTGTACTTGAAAAACGTACTGAGGATGCTAAAGACGTTATATTTCCACAAACCTGCCCGGTTTGTGATTCTAAAGTGAGTAAAGTTGAAGGTGAGGCTGTTCTAAGGTGTACTGCTGGGCTATTTTGTCAAGCACAAAGGAAAGAAGCAATTAAACATTTTGCCTCGCGTAAAGCGCATGATGTTGATGGTCTAGGTGATAAATTAGTAGAACAATTGGTTGATGAAGGTCTTATTTCTACACCTGCAGACTTATTCAGTTTAACTGAAATTGATATTAGTACTATGGATCGAATGGGGGCAAAATCAGCAAAAAATTTAATTGCCTCGGTGGAAAAAGCAAAGCATACAACATTAGCTAAATTTATTTATGGTCTTGGTATTCGAGAAGTTGGTGAGGCGACTGCAGCTAACTTAGCTAATTATTTTTACACTTTAACAGCGATTCGCACAGCAAGTTTTGAGGCTTTACAAGCTGTTGATGATGTAGGCGCGGTTGTCGCTAAAAACATTGTTAACTTTTTTAAAGAAGAGCACAATTTAGCGGTTGTATTAGCATTAGATGCAATAATGACTTGGCCTGACATTGTTGTTAAAACTGCTGAGGAATTACCATTAACAGACCAAACATTTGTGTTAACAGGTACTCTAAGGCAAATGGGGCGAAGTGAAGCGAAAGCGGCTTTACAGCTTTTAGGTGCTAAAGTCTCAGGGAGTATCTCATCAAAAACACATTTTTTAGTAGCTGGTGAAAAATCAGGTTCAAAATTAGCAAAAGCGCAAGACTTAGGTGTAACTGTGTTAACAGAAGACGATTTAGTTGCTTTATTAGCAAAGCATAACTAACCCTAAATAAAAGCTTATTTATTATAAAGAGAATTTAATGATTAAAATATCGATAACCATGTTTATTCTTTTGATGCAGTTTCATGTGTCAGCTCATAACATAACCGATGATAAAGTTGAGCTGACAAATAAGCAGGTTAGGGCGCTCCAGTCATTAAGTGCAAATCAGCATCAACCATCTGACAATAGTAAAAACATCAAAACTATTAGTTTGAAAGTCTCTAAATTGACCGATAATCAAGGGCAAACTTATTTAGGTGCAGTCGTTAGTCGTGCAGAATTATTTGTGTACTTAACCCAATTAGAGAAATTACTAGGGGATGAATTTCCGCAATATAGAGCATTTCAAGCGGCACGTGATCATCAACTATTTCATATGACATTAGTTAGCCCACCTGAATATCAACTAGCAGATAAAGCATTAGTTGAAAAGTTACTTGCTTCAGGTGTTAATGGCGAATTATCGAATCAGATTAATATTAACTTACTTGGTTTAGGTACAGTGGCACGCGATGATAGTAAAACCTACTTTGTTGTCGCTCAAAGTGCTGATGGGCAATCAATTCGTCAGCGTTTTTTGCTAAACAGTAAAGATTTTCATATAACTCTAGGCTTTAAACCAAGTGATATTTATAGTGTTACAAAAGATAGCACTACGTTAATAAAGTAAGTATAAGTTTATATTGAACATTAATTCTTTGTCATTCGCCAGAATGCAATACCTGCAGTAAAGAACAATATCATTGGGTAAAACGCATGAGAGATCACTGCCAGCGGTGAAATGCTTAACGTTGATCCTAATAATAAAGCCTGTGCACCATAAGGTAATAAACCTTGGTTAATACAGGCAAACACATCGAGTAAGCTGGCAGATTGTGCCGGTGTTAATTCCCCATCAGTGGCCAAATCTTTTGCCGTCTCGCCGGTGATAATAATTGATACGGTATTATTGGCAGTAAAAAAATTACAACCAAAAGTCAATCCGGCAATACCTAAACCAGCGGCACGCTTTTTATTATGTGGGCTTAATTTTCGTGCGAATGATTCAATAGTTTTTGTGAGCGCAGATAAGCCACCTTGGTGACGAATTAATTCACTTAACCCTCCAATAAACAACGACAAAATAAAGATATCTTGCATACTAGAAAAACCAGCATTGATATCAGTTATTAGTGCTGATAATTGATAGTCGCTTGTTAACATACCAATAGCTGCCGCTAATACGATGCCTAACGATAAAACCACAAAAACATTAACGCCAGAAAGGGCAAGTATTAGAATAACAATATAAGGAATCAGCCCTAAAACGGCAGGATCACTAGCCAATTGATAATCAATATTTTGTCCTGACACTGAAAATATAATTAAACAAATAATGGCAGCAGGCACGGCAAATTTAAAGTTCACTTTAAATTTATCTTTCATGTGAGCGCCTTGACTACGTGTTGAGGCAATGGTGGTGTCTGAAATTATAGATAAATTATCACCAAAAATAGCCCCTGAAATTAAACAACCCGCCACTAAAGCTGAATCTATACCTGCAGACTCTATAAAACCTAAAGCAATAGGAGCAATGGCAGCAATAGTGCCCATTGAGGTACCCATCGCGGTTGATAAAAATGCCGCAACTAAGAACAAACCAGGTAATAATAGATAAGTAGGAAAAAATGCTAAACCTAATTGTACACTAGCATCAACACTTCCTGTTGCTTTCGCTACCGTTGCAAAAGCCCCTGCCAGTAGATAAATAATGCACATGGTCATAATGTTGGCGTGGCCTGCACCACTGATGAATTGCCCTATTTGTTTATCAATAGGCTCTTTACTTAACACCTTACCAAGATAAATAGCCACAAAAATAGCAGGAATAATAGCAATGCTGGCAGGGAGTTGATAAAAAGCGAATTCAACACCTTGAAGCGTTAAAATAATACCAGTACCTAAAAATATGCCAAGAAATACGGCAAAAGGCAGTAAAGCAATGAGGCTTTTCTTATTCGTTATTGGTTGATCTTCTGCTGCAGAAGTGGTCATAAATATAAATTCTTATTATAAATGTTACATGCGTTGCCTATTATATTCGTTAAATCAACGTGGTGTGAAGTAGTGATTGGTATTTATATTTAAAGCGTTTATAAAAAATAACAAATTGCGATACTCCGACCCTACATACTGGCTAAGCTTTATGATAGACTCTCGCAAATTTTTAAAAAGTAAGTGAAAAATATGTCTGAAAACAAATACGAAACAATTGAGCAACGTGTAAGCTACGGTGTAGGTCGTCAATTAGGTGACCAATTACGTAACAACCCTTTTAAAGAATTTGATATTACCGCTGTACAAGCAGGTATTGCTGATGCATTAATTAATGCAGCAAGCCAAGTATCAGATGAAGATTTAAATGAAGCTTTCACTGTAGTTTCTAAAAAATTACAAGAGCAAGAGCAAGCTATTGCTAAAGAAAAAGCAGCCGAAGGCGAAGCTTTTTTAGCTGAAAATGCTAAACGTGATGAAGTTACTGTTACAGAGTCAGGTTTACAATATGAAGTAATTGAAACAGGTGACGGCGATAAGCCAACAGCTGCTAGCACTGTTCGTGTTCATTATCATGGTACCTTCGCTAATGGTGATGTATTTGATAGTTCAGTTGAACGTGGTCAGCCGGCAGAGTTTCCAGTTGGCGGTGTAATTGCTGGCTGGACAGAAGCATTACAGTTAATGCCTGAAGGTAGTAAATGGAAGCTAACAGTTCCTTATAACTTAGCTTATGGCGAGCAAGGTTCACAAGGTGCTATCCCACCTTATGCTACCTTAGTATTTGATGTTGAATTAATTAGCATCGTTAGCTAGTTAGTTATTTTAAAGCCCTCAGTTGAGGGCTTTTTTTTAAGTGAAAATTAACACAACTTGTCTTGTTGGTGACACATAGAATGCAGACTAAAAAAGTTACATTATTTTTAAAGGAATATTTATCGGCATTTGCCCATTATGATTTGAATAAGGCTGCGACTGCTTATTACCTACCTTGTACTCTGCATACTCCTGACCAAGTTGTTTTAGTGACAGATATCAAAGCATGTCAGCAAGAGCTTACTAAGATTTTTAATCAATTACAGCAAGCAAAAACCAGTGATATACTCATTAAAAAGGCAAGTTACTCTCTAGTCACTGATCATTTATTTTTAATGAGTGTAGATTGGGAGTTTCTTGATGAAAAAGGGGAGATATTTGCTGATTTTTGCGCAATTTATCATTTAATTTTAGTTGATAATAAGCTGAAAATTATTAATGTTGTTTCCCATGACTTATCCAATTCACAGACATTAGATCATCCTGTTATGCTGACAGGTTCAAAGTAGAGAATAAACATGAAAGTAAAAGTAGCAATATTAGGTTGTAGTGGCAGAATGGGGCGTAATCTTATTCAAGCAGCCCATGAACATGAAAGTATTGAATTGATTGGAGGTAGCGTTCGTAGTAGTTCTTCATTTGCAGGTTTCGACCTTGGTGAATTAGCGGGTATAGGCGCGATGGGGCTAACTACGGTTACGGAGTTAAGCCAATTAAATGAAGCTGAAGTCTTTATTGATTTTACATCAATAGAAACGTCACTTGAAAATATTAACTGGTGCAAAGAACATAATAAGGCACTAGTGATTGGTACTACAGGGTTTAACGATGAACAGGTCCATCGTATTAAAGAGGCCGGACAATCAACGCCTATCGTGCTAGCGCCGAATACTTCTGTTGGTGTTAATTTAATGTTTAAGTTACTGGAAATTACAGCAAAAGCCATTGGCGATTATACTGATATTGAAATTTTCGAAGCACATCATCGATTTAAGAAAGATGCTCCTTCAGGGACTGCCGTTAAAATGGGGCAAGTAATTGCTGATACGTTAGGGCGCGACCTTAATGAATGTGCGGTGTACGGGCGAGAAGGTATTACAGAAGAACGTAGTAAGGAAACGATTGGTTTTGCTACGGTTCGAGCGGGTGATATTGTTGGTGAGCACACGGCTTATTTCGCTGATTTAGGTGAGCGTATAGAAATCACTCACAAGGCAAGCTCTCGAATGACTTTCGCATTAGGTGCTATGAGAGCCGCATTTTGGTTGAGTGAAGCTGATAATGGCTTTTACGATATGCAAGATGTTTTAGGTTTGAAATAATAGATAACTACTACTTTTAACTGCTTGACAGTTAAAAGTGAATAAATCACATAAAAGAATAGGTTTTTGAAAATTTCACTAGACGAAAGTGGTCTACAAGCGTAAAATAAGTGGATTTTGTCAAAAATTTAGCTCAAAGCCGTTTTTTGGCATTTTTTATGTACAAATTTTGTGATTGTTTTACCTTACTACTAAAGACAATTTAAATAGAGTTTAAATTTAATTTTTAAAGTAAAGGTTCTGCATTCTTTTCTTCTTTTTTGGAGGTTACATTGGCTATATCTGCGATTTTAGTACTGGAAGACGGTACTGTATTTAAAGGCACCGCAATTGGTGCAAAGGGAACGGCTGTTGGTGAGGTAGTATTTAATACTTCAATGACAGGTTATCAGGAAATCCTCACCGATCCTTCATATGCAGAGCAAATTATCACGCTAACCTACCCGCATATTGGTAATACAGGTACTAACTGTGAAGATAAAGAATCAGACGCTATTTTTGCTAAAGGTTTGGTAATTCGTGATTTACCATTACTTGCAAGTAATTTTAGAAGTGAACAAAGCTTAAGTGAATACCTTGTTAGCAATAATATTTTAGGTATTGCTGATATTGATACACGTAAATTAACGCGTATCTTACGAGAAAAAGGCGCTCAAAATGGTTGTATCTTAACTATTGATGACGCTAATGATGAGACTTTACAAGCTGCAGAAACTAATGGCTTAGCGCAAGCAAAAGCATTTCCAGGTCTTAAAGGAATGGACTTAGCCAAAGTTGTTTCTACTAAAGAGCAATATCAATGGACCTCAGGTAGTTGGGCACTTGGTAGCGCTATGGGGGAAGGTTTCTCTGAACCAGAAAAATTCGACTTTCATGTAGTTGCTTATGATTTTGGTGCTAAAAGCAATATTTTGCGCATGTTAGTAGACCGTGGTTGTAAACTAACGGTAGTACCAGCACAAACATCAGCAAGTGATGTGTTAGCTATGAACCCTGATGGTATCTTTTTATCAAATGGCCCTGGTGACCCAGAGCCTTGTGATTATGCTATTACCGCGATTAAAGAGTTTTTAACAACAGATATTCCTGTCTTTGGTATTTGTTTAGGCCATCAATTACTTGGTTTAGCCAGTGGCGCTAAGACTGTTAAAATGAAATTTGGTCACCATGGTGCTAACCATCCAGTGAAAGATATTGACCGGGATGTAGTTATGATTACTTCGCAAAACCATGGTTTTGCTGTTGATGAAAATAATTTACCTGATAACTTAAGAACAACACATAAATCGCTATTTGATGGTTCTTTACAGGGAATTCATCGCACTGACAAACCCGCATTCAGTTTCCAAGGTCATCCAGAAGCAAGCCCAGGCCCACATGATGCCGCACCATTATTTGACCATTTTATTGACTTGATTAACGAATATAAAACCGACGCCAAAGCAAAACAGGCTTAACCCACACCCTTGACAAGAGAAGAGAGAATAGAGACATGGCAAAAAGAACAGATTTAAAAAGTATCTTGATCTTAGGTGCAGGCCCAATTGTTATTGGTCAAGCTTGTGAATTCGATTATTCAGGTGCGCAAGCATGTAAAGCATTACGTGAAGAAGGTTACCGAGTTATTTTGGTTAACTCTAACCCTGCAACAATTATGACTGACCCCGATATGGCTGATGCAACTTATATCGAGCCTATTCATTGGGAAGTTGTTAGAAAAATTATTGAAAAAGAACGTCCTTGTGCGGTACTACCAACTATGGGTGGTCAAACTGCATTGAATTGTGCACTTGAACTTGAGGCGCAAGGTGTATTAAAAGAATTTAATGTTGAAATGATTGGTGCTACTGCTGATGCAATTGATAAAGCAGAAGATCGCAGTCGTTTCGACAAAGCGATGAAAGCCATTGGCTTAGAAACGCCACGTGCTGAAATTGTTCACACGATTGAAGAAGCACATGCAGCAAGCAAAAACTTAGGTTTCCCTTGTATAATTCGTCCTTCATTTACGATGGGTGGTTCAGGTGGTGGTATTGCTTATAATATTGAAGAGTTTAATGATATTTGTACGCGAGGTTTAGATCTTTCACCAACATCAGAGTTATTAATTGATGAATCATTAATTGGTTGGAAAGAATACGAAATGGAAGTGGTTCGTGACAAAAATGATAATTGTATCATTATTTGTTCAATTGAAAACTTCGATCCTATGGGGATTCATACCGGTGATTCTATAACGGTTGCGCCAGCACAAACGTTAACAGACAAAGAATACCAAATTATGCGTAATGCTTCACTAGCCGTGCTACGTGAGATTGGTGTTGAAACAGGTGGCTCAAACGTACAGTTTGGTGTTTGTCCAGATACCGGTCGTATGGTTATTATAGAAATGAACCCTCGTGTATCACGTTCATCGGCGCTTGCATCTAAAGCAACAGGTTTCCCTATTGCTAAAATCGCAGCAAAATTAGCGGTAGGATATACGCTTGATGAATTAACAAATGATATTACTGGCGGCAAAACACCAGCATCATTTGAACCTACAATTGATTATGTAGTGACTAAAATACCACGCTTTAACTTTGAAAAATTTGCTGGTTGTGAAGACCGATTAACGACGCAAATGAAATCAGTTGGTGAAGTTATGGCTATTGGCCGTAATCAGCAAGAATCAATGCAAAAAGCATTACGTGGTTTAGAAGTTGGCGTAAATGGTTTCGACTCTATGGTTGATGTAACGCAACCTGGTGCTAAAACCAAAATTATGCATGAGTTACAAGAAGCTGGCTCTGACAGAATTTGGTATGTTGCCGATGCATTCCGTTTAGGTTTAACGGTTGATGATGTATTCCGTTTAACGAAAATTGATCGTTGGTTCCTAGTACAAATAGAAGACATCGTTTTAGAGGAAGCCAAAGTAGCTGAAGGCGGATTGAAAATACTGAATGCAGACTATTTACGTAAACTTAAACGTAAAGGTTTTGCTGATGCTCGTCTTGCTGATGTTATTGGTGTTGCAGAAGCTGAGATTCGTAAAAAGCGTCATAATGCGAATATTTTCCCAGTTTACAAACGAGTCGATACATGTGCTGCAGAATTTAGCTCTGACACTGCTTATATGTATTCAACTTATGATGAAGAATGTGAAGCGAATCCTACAGATAAAGAATCAATTATGATTTTAGGTGGTGGGCCAAATCGTATCGGACAAGGTATTGAGTTTGACTACTGTTGTGTTCATGCTGCCTTAGCATTACGTGAAGACGGCTATGAAACAATCATGGTTAACTGTAACCCTGAAACAGTTTCAACAGATTACGATACATCAGACAGATTATATTTTGAGTCCATTACTTTTGAAGATGTACTTGAAATTGTTCGAATTGAAAAGCCAAAAGGTGTTATTGTCCAGTATGGTGGTCAAACACCACTTAAGCTGGCACGTGCTTTAGAAGCTGCTGGTGTTCCAATTATTGGTACCTCTCCAGATGCGATTGATCGTGCAGAAGATAGAGAGCGTTTCCAACAAGCGGTTGATCGTTTAGGCTTATTACAACCTGAGAATGCGACTGTTACATCATTAGATGAAGCAATGGCAAAGGCTGAAGCTATTGGTTTTCCATTAGTTGTTCGTCCATCTTATGTACTAGGTGGTCGAGCAATGGAAATTGTCTATGATTTAGAAGACTTACGTCGTTATATGACAGAAGCCGTAAGTGTATCAAATGATTCTCCTGTGTTATTAGACCACTTCTTAGATGATGCTATTGAAGTTGATATCGACCTTATCTGCGATGGTGAAAGAGTTGTTATTGGTGGCATTATGCAACATATTGAACAAGCAGGGGTTCACTCTGGTGACAGTGCTTGCTCATTACCTGCTTATAGCCTAAGCCAAGAAATTCAAGATGTTATGCGCAAGCAAGTAACAGATCTAGCGTTTGAGCTAGGTGTGATTGGATTAATGAATACACAAATGGCTGTTAAAGGTGATCAGGTTTACTTAATCGAAGTAAATCCTAGAGCAGCGCGTACCGTGCCATTTGTTTCAAAAGCGACATCTATACCTTTAGCGAAAGTTGGTGCTCGTGTGATGGCTGGAAAATCGCTTACCGAACAAGGTATTACTGAAGAAGTTATCCCACCATTTTACTCTGTAAAAGAAGTGGTTATTCCTTTTAACAAATTCCATGGTAGTGATCCATTAGTTGGTCCTGAAATGCGTTCTACAGGTGAAGTAATGGGGGTCGGCAATACTTTTGAAGAAGCCTATGCTAAAGCTAATTTAGGTGCTGGGGTATCTGTACCTAAGTCGGGTAGGGCATTAATTTCTGTTCGTAATTCTGATAAAGTACGTGTAGTTGAACTAGCTAAACAAATGGTTGCTTTAGGTTATGAACTTGATGCAACACACGGTACAGCAATTATCTTAGGTGAAGCTAATGTACCCGTTCGTTTAGTTAATAAAGTACATGAAGGTCGCCCACACATTCTTGATAGAATTAAAAACAGTGAATATACTTATATCATCAATACTACCGAAGGGCGTAAAGCTATTGAAGATTCTAAAGTATTACGTGGTGGAGCATTGCGCTATAAAGTGGCATATACTACAACACTAAATGCTGCATTTGCAGCTTGTCAAGCGCATGCTGCTGATGATAGAAATACTGTTACGTCTATCCAAGAATTACATAAGCGTTGTAAATAAGCAGACTAACTTGCTTTTTTAAGCACAAGCACTGTTGGAATACATACTTAGTAGTTATATGAATTACTAAGCTATGTGTTCCGTTTTGCTTTTAGCTAAACGAGCTTTGTTACTCGCACTTATTTCATTTTACATAAAAGATAAGATTAAAATTATGAGTCAATATCCAATGACAGTTCACGGCGCTGATGCGTTACGTGAAGAATTAAATTATTTAAAAACAGTCAAACGTCCTAGAATTGTTTCTGACATAGCAACAGCGCGCGAACATGGTGATTTAAAAGAGAATGCTGAATATCATGCCGCTCGTGAGCAACAGAGTTTCTGTGAAGGCCGTATTCAAGAAATTGAAGGTAAGTTAGGTAATGTACAGATTATCGATGTAACTAAAATTACTAATACAGGTAAAGTTATATTTGGTGTTACCGTTACTTTACTTAATATTGATACTGAAGAAGAAGTTAAATATCAAATTGTTGGTGATGACGAAGCAGATATTAAACAAAACAGAATTTCTATAAATTCACCTATTGCACGTGGCCTAATAGGAAAAACTGTTGATAGTGAAATTGAAATCTCAACACCAGGTGGTGTGGTTGAATACGAAATTATGGCCGTAGATCATATCTAATCGATAACCTCGAGTTAGTGTTTTATATTAGCATAGCCACTAATATAAATAAGATATAAGGCTTTTTAAACCCAACATTAATAGTAATGTTGGGTTTTTTTATGCCTTCTACTTAGTGGTATTGACCATTTTTAATTGACAACATTAAGTATTAGTAGATAATTATGATATCATTTTGATGTCATAATTTTTTTTTAAGGAATAAATATGAAAGAGAAGAAAGGTTTTTCAATCAATGGCTATAGTGTTTTTTTGGCATTATTGATAATTATAGGAGCGGTTGTGAGTCAAGCTATTAATTATAATGTTGGGGTTTTATCCTTTGTTGGCATTGTGTTTATCATATTTATATTACCTGGTTTTTTTATGGTGCAGCCTAATCAGGGGAAAGTGATGACTTTTTTCGGTAGTTATGTTGGTACTGTAAAGTCTAATGGTTTACGCTGGAGTATTCCTTTCTTCAAACGTAAAAACATTTCACTTAGAGTTCGAAATTTTGAATCAAACCAAATGAAAGTGAATGATAATCATGGTAATCCTATAGAAATAGCGACTGTTGTTGTTTGGTCTGTAGGTGATACAGCTGAAGCGATGTTTGAAGTTGATGATTATATTAGTTTTGTGAATATACAAAGTGAATCAGCATTACGAAATATGGCGACTAGCTACCCTTATGATCAACATGACGGCGACGAAATTGCTTTAAGAAGCCATTCAAAAGAAGTTTCTGAAGCATTAAAATGTGAGATACAAGAAAGGCTAGAAAAAGCCGGTGTTAAAGTACATGAAGCCCGTATTAGTCATTTAGCTTATGCACCAGAAATTGCTAACGCTATGCTACAGCGACAACAAGCGTCGGCGATCATTGCTGCTAGAAGGCTAATTGTTGATGGCGCTGTTGGTATGGTTGAAATGGCATTAACGCAACTTTCTGAAAAATCAATAGTTGAGCTTGATGAAGAGCGCAAAGCCGCTATGGTAAGTAATCTACTGGTCGTGTTATGTAGTGATAAAAGTACACAACCTGTTGTAAATACTGGCAGTCTTTATTAGCCGCAATAAAAAATTACTATAGGAGTTATTATGGCGGCTAAAAAAAGCTTTCCATTAAGAATAAACCCTGATGTATTGGCAGCAATGCAGCGTTGGTCAGACGATGAACTTCGCAGTGTTAATGCTCAAATTGAATATGTATTACGAAAAGCATTAGTTGATTCAGGCAGAGTAAAACTAATTCAAAAAACGATAACGATCGTTGAAGATAACAAGGATTAAAATTGAATTAAGCAATATGCTTTTTACTATTATTAAGATAACTTACAAGCACTAAATAATAAGGATATTATTGTGCTTAGTTTTTCTTATCTTCTTGATTTCTTTGTAAAGCCAGCGCTTGAAGTTGTTTCGATTGCTCATGTAAGCTGCTTCGTACTAGTATTTCTCTATCGTCTTCACGTATAAAGTGAAAAATAACCTTATGTAAATAATCTTTATCAACTTCTTCTATTTCAATAACTTCACCATAACAATAAACAGCATGATTTTCGTTTTGTAGAAAAACTTTTAACTCTAGAAGTTGTGATAATTCAAAAGATTTATTTGCAGTAAATAATAAACCACCACCACCAAACTTGATACCTTGATATCTGTGCGCTTCATCATCTTCTTGTTGTAGGATGTAGCCAATCAATAAATCAATTTTATTTGATTGATGATTTAAAAATTCAACTAACTTACTCGCCACACCTGACAACGCTTGTAGTGGACGTAACGCAGCTTGATCTAAACTCGACATGTCACTGGCCATTTTAAATGGCGTTGGCATGTTGTTTATAAATTCGTCATAAGTTATGTGTTTATTTCTATCAATGGCTACTATGTTAATTGAAAAATCATGTTCAATCGAAAAAAACTCATTATATTTTATTAGCTTTTGCGCTGTTGTTTCTTTATTCATTGTTGTCACTTTAATTATATGAATTTTATACTACTTAGCTTAAGTGTTTAAAAATCGTATTTAATTATAAGGTTATAGCAGATATAGAACTATTTAGACATACTTTCTAACAAGTAAAACGTTAAATAATCGCAGGCTGTGTTATGCTTGATTATCTATTTTATTTTATAATTTCAGTAACAATAATTAAATGTTTCAACCTGTTAGCCTATTTATTGGACTACGTTATAGCCGTAGTAAAAAGCGTACTGGCTTTATCTCATTTATTACTTTCTTTTCAACCGTTGGCATTTTGCTAGGTGTAGCGTCGCTTATTACCGTAGTGTCTGTGATGAATGGTTTTGAAGGGGAGCTAAAAAAACGTATTTTAGGTATTGTGCCACATGTAATTGTTGCGCAAGACTTAAATGATTCAAAGCCCAATAATTTTGACTCCTGGCCTGCCTTAAGGGAAGAGCTACTAAAACAAAAGCATGTTGAACAGGTAACTCCTTTTTTAAGTAGCGAAGCGCTTATTCAATCGTCAAAAAACTTACAAGGTGTTTTATTGCAAGGGATTATCCCTGAATTTGAGCAAAAAAACATTATCAGTACTCATATGATAAGTGGCTCTTTAAATAGCTTATCCGAACATCCCTATAGCATTGTTATTGGCCAATCCCTGGCAAGAAAATTAAAAGTAACAATAAACGATACTGTTCGCCTTGTTTTACCTAATAAAACTATTTTTACACCGATGGGGAGAATTCCCGTACAACGTAAATTTGTTATTCGTGGCATTTTCGATGTTGGCTCTCAAGTTGATGGGTCAATGGTTTATGTTCATAGTGAATCAGGTGCCAAATTATTACGTAGAACTGCTGATGGCATTGATCAATTACGACTGTATTTGGATGATGCTTTTAATGCGCAGCAAGTGGTGAATACATTAACAGCGGCTAACTTGCAGACAACCGCGTTGAATAAATTAACTTATACCACCTGGAGTGAAACTCAAGGAGCACTTTTCTCTGCTGTTAATATGGAGAAAAAAATGATGTGGCTAATGCTTAGTTTAATTGTTGCTGTTGCTGCTTTTAATATTGTCTCAGCACTAGTTATGGTAGTTGTTGAAAAACAAGGTGAAATAGGTATATTGCAAACATTAGGTTTATCTAGAGCTGGGATAGTTAAAATATTTATTACTCAAGGCATGGTAAATGGTTTATGGGGAGCGATGATCGGTAGTATTTTAGGTGTATTAATTGCGTTAAATTTAAATGAAATATTGTCAACGTTAGGGTTGAACATATTAGGTAGTGGCTATGCTATGCAAGCTTTACCTGTTCAGCTTGAGCTAGTAAATGTTGTTGTTATTGTTCTATCAGCTTTAGGGATGAGCTTCATCGCTACGTTATATCCAGCTTTCCAAGCATCAAAAACCCAACCAGCAGAGGTTTTACGTAATGAGTAAAGTATTACATTGTAGTCAATTATCTAAATCATATAAGCAGGGCGATATAGAAACTAAGATTTTGGATAAATTAGAGCTAACAGTTGAAAAAGGCGAGCTACTTGCCATTGTGGGTAGCTCGGGTTGTGGCAAGAGTACTTTTTTACACCTTGCCGGCGCTTTAGATTTACCTAGTTCAGGTGAAGTTTTTATCAATGATGTTAATATTTTAAGTTTATCGGATAAAGAAAGAGCGACTTTTCGTAATCAACATATAGGTTTTATTTATCAATTTCATCATCTTATGATGGAGTTTACCGCCCTTGAAAACGTAGCTATGCCTTTATTAATTCGAGGGAACAAGCCCAAGCAAGCGATAGCTTCTGCCTCAGAAGTACTATCACAGGTAGGGTTAGCTCATCGTTTTAATCACAGACCGAGTGAATTGTCGGGTGGTGAAAGGCAACGTACAGCTATTGCTAGAGCATTAGTGACTAAACCTTCATTGATTTTAGCTGATGAACCAACAGGCAATTTAGATAGCGATACCGCTGAACAGATATATCAATTGATCCGTAGTCTTAATAAAACTGTGCAAACCAGTTTTGTTGTTGTTACACATGATATTTCGCTAGCGATGCGTATGGACAGACAATTACAATTAGACCATGGCAAGTTATCGAACTTTGTACAACATAATGTTGTAAGTAACTGAGTCAATAAGCTATGGATAAATTAACAACCTCTCATAAAAGTGGCAAATACCCTATATTTACCCCATTAAGTATTTTTTTAGCTTTACGTTATGTACGAAGTCGCAATGGACATGGTTTTTCTACTTTTATCTCTGCTTCTTCTACTCTTGGTATTGCCTTGGGCACTATGGTATTAATTATCGCTTTAAGTGCTATGAATGGTTTTGAGCGTGAATTGGCAAATAAACTGTTATCAATAGTTCCTCATGCTGAATTAATATCGGTTGATGAGCCGATATCAAATTGGCCTTTAAATGTTAAGCGAATAGCGAGTCATCCAGAAGTCATTGCCGCCGCTCCGGTGATTAATTTAACAGGAATGATGCAGCATCAAAGCCAATTAAAGGCATTGGAAATTAGAGGAGTTGATGTTCAGTTAGAAACCCTTGTATCTGATATTGAAAATTATATGGTATCAGGTAGTTGGCATGCTTTATCGAACCAAGGTGAAAGTAAAAAAAGTAATGACCCCATGGTAACAGAATACCTAGGGAACGGGATTGTTATTGGCGCGGGAGTTGCTAAAAAATTAGCAGTGAAGCTCGGCGATAAAGTACAGATCTTACTACCACCAAGTAGTCATATGTCTGAAATAAATGACCTGGGTAATCAAAACCTATTTTCTGCACCAGTGAAAAGACAAGTTGAAATTGTTGGTATATTTAAGTTTGGCGGTACTGTTGATGAAACCCTTGCCTATATATCATTGACACAGGCAGCTGAAATTAAAGGTTATCAAAACGATGAAGTACAAGGGATTAGAATTAAAATAGATAATGTTTTTTCTGCGCCGAGTGTCGCTCGCTCTATTGCTGCTAATTTTAATCATTATGTTTATATTATGGATTGGACACGTACGCAAGGGCATTTATTTAACGATATACAAATGGTACGCATGGTTATGTTTATTGTACTAATCTTGGTGATTGGGGTAGCAAGTTTCAATATAGTATCAACGTTAATTATGGCCGTTAATGATAAGAAAGGCGATATTGCGATTTTAAAAACAATGGGATCTAGTGATAAATTAATTATGTTGACCTTTATATATCAGGGGCTAGTTAATGGTTTGCTAGGTACGGCTATTGGCGGGGCCTTCGGAATACTATTAGCGCTTAATCTACCCGATATTGTAGTCTTTATTGAAAATATATTTACAGTTAAAGTTTTATCGGCAGATGTTTATTTTATTGATCATATTCCTAGTCAGTTAAATCTATCTGATGTCTATATCACCATAATTACCGCATTATTGATGTCTTTAGTTGCTACCATATACCCTGCTTGGCGAGCGACAAAAATTGAACCAGCACAAGTTTTAGGGCAATTATAAGCTGCTTTATTAGAGTAAGCGTAAGAAATTATGCTACCCCTTGCTGTACTTAAATTGATGTACTTCATTAAATATCTTAAATTTTAAGCAAAAAAAAGCCCGCAACTTATTGCGGGCCAACTTAAATATCAAGTTGATAGAAGGAAGTCTATATGAAATTACATTAAACATGTCGAGAAAAGATAAAACAAAAAAATATCAATTCATCTTTTTCTGATAAATGATAATAATACAGGGGAGAGTAAGTTATCACTGCAAAGGGCTATACCAGAAAACAAGATTATTATAAGTTTGTTCACTTAGTGTGACAAACTAATAAAATTACTTTTTCGCATTAGAAAAACTAATGAATAATTTTGTTTTTAATTTATATAAGGCCTTTTATCTAATTATCACCTTTGTTAATGTTAATCATTAATTAGCCGTAACATAATAAATTACTTTTTTGATATAAAGTGTAAATATTCATTAACTTCGCCTTGTTTGTCTACTAGGTTATCTATTAGTATATGTTCACTTGTGTCGATTGCTTAGAAACCTTGTTGTAAATGTCAAATATAAAATTAAATACAAGCCACAATTACTCGCTAAGAGTTTATTACGAAGATACTGATGCAGGTGGAATTGTTTATTATGCTAACTATCTAAAGTTTTTTGAGCGAGCTCGTACTGAGTGGTTAAGAGAGCTTGGTGTTAACCAGACTAATTTTTTAGAACAAAACATTGGTTTTGTTGTCAGAAAGGTTGAAATGGATAATATTGCTTCTGCACAATTAGATGATTTACTTAAGGTAAACTCTACTATAACCACGTTAAAACGTGCTAGTTTAGTGTTTAATCAACAAATAACAAATCAAGAACAACAATTAATATGTACTGCAACTGTACGTGTTGCTTGTGTTAACTTTCAAAGTCATAACTCTCAAAAAGTAAAACCTATGGCTATTCCAGAATCTATATTAGGAGCGTTAAAACGTGTCTGCTGAACTTTCAATTGTTGAACTCATCTTAGAAGCCAGTATATTGGTTAAATTTGTTATGTTAGTGTTGTTAGGCTTTTCTGTGGCTTGCTGGGCGATGATCTTTCAGCGTCGACAAGCGCTTAGCTTAGCGACACAACAATTAAAAAACTTTGAAGACAAGTTTTGGAGTGGTGCCGATTTAAGTAAACTTTATAATGAAATATCAACTAAGAACGAAGTTCAAGGCGTTGAAAATTTATTTGTTGCAGGCTTTAAAGAGTTTGCGCGTTTACGTAAAAGTCACATTGATAATCCAACTATGATTATTGATGGCACCCAACGTGCTATGCGTGTTGCACTATCACGAGAAGTTGACAACTTAGAAACACATTTACCTTTTATGGCGACAGTCGGCTCTATTAGTCCGTATATCGGATTGTTCGGCACTGTGTGGGGTATTATGAATTCATTTATTGGTTTGGGGTCGGTGCAACAAGCCACATTAGCGATGGTAGCTCCTGGTATCGCTGAAGCGCTTATTGCAACAGCTATGGGGCTTTTTGCCGCCATTCCTGCCGTAATGGCTTTTAACCGATTTAGCCATAAAGTAGAAAAACTTGAAAATAGTTACGGTAATTTTATGGAAGAGTTTGCGAGTATTTTACAACGACAAACTGTTGTTAGTAAGCCAGAATAAATAAGGGCGTATTTTATGTATAACAGAGTTAGACGCCGAAAAGTTGCTGAAATCAACGTTGTTCCATATATTGATGTTATGTTGGTATTATTGATTATTTTTATGGTGACAGCGCCACTCATTACGCAAGGGGTTAAGGTTGATTTACCTCAAGCAGATGCTGAGCCATTAGATAAAGATACTAAACCGCCATTGGTCGCTTCAGTTGATGCTCAAGGGCGATACTATATTACTTTGGGTGCTAATGATAAAGAGCCACTTTCAGCTGAAGAAGTTGCTACGTTAGTGAAAGCACATTTATTGGTAAACCCTGATACACCGGTTGTTGTTAATGGAGATGGTGCTGTTTCATATGATGCAGTTATTCAGTTAATGGTATTACTACAAAATGTTGCAGGTGTACCATCGGTGGGTTTAATGACAGAACCGTTGGAGAATTAAAGTGACGCAAAAATATAACAAGAGCACTTTCATTAAAGCTATTTGGCTAAGTTTAACCTTGCATGTAGGTTTGATCGTTGTTCTTTTTATGGGAGACTTTAATAGCGAAATAAAGCCCAAAGCAAGTGCTTCAATTGCGCAAGAAGTTAAGCCGATAGAAGCAACGGTTGTTGATGGGGCAAAATTACAAAAAGCGATAAATGAGATAAAAAAACAAAAAGCGGATGAACAATCAGCAGAGAAAAAACGAATTGAAGAAATAGAAAAGCGTGCCAATGATGCTAAGAAGCGTAGAGCACAAGAAGAAGCGCGGATAAAGAAATTAGAAAAACAGCGTAAGATTAAAGAACAAGAAAAGAAAAAAGCAGATAAAGCAGCGCAAGAAGCTAATACGAAAGCGAAAAATGCGGAGAAAGTGAGAAAACAAAAAGAACAAGAACAGAAAAAAGCGGAAGAGGCGGCAGCAAAAGCTCGTTCTAAAAGGTTAGCTGCTGAAGCTGAAGCCAAAAAAGCGGAAGAGCTTCGTAAAAAGCAAATAGCAGAGCGTAAACGCAAAGAGCAAGAAGCTGCGCAAAGGGCCGCACAAGAAAAAATAATTGCTGAGCAAATGGCCGCTGAAATGGCCACACGTAATAAGGCTCGTCAGCAACAAATGATGTCGGAAATACAACGCTATGCAGCGCTTATTACTAATGTTATTGATCAAAATATGATTAATGATCGATCAACAATGGAGGGTAAGTCTTGTAAATTGATGATCAGTCTTGCGCCTTCAGGCTTTGTTACACAAGTTAAAAACGTTAGCGGTGATACTGTAGTATGTGAAGCGGCTAAAAGGGCTGTATATAAAGCAGGTACACTGCCTGTTTCTAAAGATCCTGAAGTATTTAAAGAAATGCGTAATATTGGTGTTACTGTTGTGCCTGAATTCTAATTTTGGATGAAAACAAAATAAATTTAAAATAGCTTGTTCAATAACTCTCAAAAAATTAACAGAACTGGATTAAATAGAAAAATATGAAAATTAAATTATTACTTGGAATTTTTATAACCTTACTCTCTACCTCAGCGATGGCTACACTCGAAATTGTGATCACTGGAGGTGTTGATAGTGCAAGACCTATTGCGGTTGTTCCATTTCAATGGAGGGGAGCAGGGGAGCTTCCAGAACAAGTGTCAAAAGTCATTAGCGATGATTTATTACGCAGTGGTAAGTTTAATCCCATTAGTCAAAGTAAATTCCCTCAACTGCCTACTTCAGCAACAAATATTGATTACAGTGCGTGGGCTAGTATTGGTGTAGAAGCTATTATTACAGGCACAATAGATGAAGTTAGCTTAGGACAGTATCGAGTGAGCTATCAATTAGTTGATGTTATTCGTGGACAAGTTACTGGCGGACAAACATCTATGTTGAGTAATGGTGAATTGGTACAAACAGAAGATCATATTTTAAGCCAAAGTAGCGCACAAATTGGTAGTGAACAGTTTCGCCGCTATGCACACACTATTAGTAATGCAGTATATGAGTCACTTACCGGCACAAAAGGTGCGTTTTTAACACAAATTGCTTACGTTATTGTTAGAGATGGAGGAAACTTTCCTTATCAGTTAGCTTTTGCCGATTATGATGGCTTTAATGAACAAGTATTATTAAGCTCTAATGAACCACTTATGTCTCCTTCATGGCATCCTGATGGCGAGCAATTAGCTTATGTCTCTTTTGAGAATAGACAAGCACAAATTCATACTATTAATATTTATACAGGTGAACGTCAGCTTATAAGCTCGTATGACGGTATTAATAGTGCGCCACGCTTTTCTCCTGATGGCAAAAAAATGGCGATGGTTTTATCAAAAGACGGTAATCCTGACCTGTATGTCATGACTTTAGCAACAAAAACATTACGTCGAGTAACGCGTAATAGAGCGATAGATACCGAGCCAAGTTGGGCACCAAATGGAAATTCTTTAATATTTAGTTCAGAACGGGGTGGTAAACCGCAACTATATCGCGTAAATTTAATCGATGGGAAAGTTAGGCGTCTCACTTTTAATGGTGAAATGAATCTAGGTGGCTCTATTACGCCTGATAATAAACAATTAATCATGGTTAATAGAACTCGTGGTCAATATCGTTTAGCGAAGCAAGAATTAGACTCAGGTTTATTTCAAGTGCTAACGAAAACCAGGTTAGATGAGTCACCAAGTGTTTCACCTAATGGTGGAATGATAATATATAGTACCTTGCATAATAATAGGCAGGTACTTGGGTTAGTGTCAGTTGATGGTCGCTTTAAAGCACGTCTACCGGCTCTTGATGGTCAAGTTAAGTCACCTGCTTGGTCACCGTTTTTGTAAAGTGATAGTTATTAAATAAAAAACTATTTATTATATAAAAAAGAAAGAAAAAATTAAAATTACACTTTTGTAAAATAAGGAAAAAAATAATATGATTTTAAATAAAACACTTAAAAATGTAGCTATCGCTTTACCAATGCTAGCACTAGCGGCTTGTAGCTCTAATGATTCATCAGACGAGCAAGTAAGCGTTGATAGTAACGTTGAAATGGTACAAGAGCAGCAAGCAGCAGCTGAAGAAGCTGTAAGAGTTCAAGCTGCTAAACGAGCTGCTGAAATTAAAGAGCAAGAACGTCAACAATTAGCTATGTTACGTTCTGAACATATTATTTATTTTGGTTTTGATGTTTCAAGTGTTAGCAGTGAATTTTCAGACATATTGAATGCTCATGCTAAATTCTTAAATGCTAACCCAGGTGTGAAAGTACTAATTGAAGGTCATGCTGATGAACGTGGCACACCTGAGTACAATATTGCATTAAGTGAGCGTCGTGCTAAAGCTGTTGTAACTTATTTAGAAAACATGGGTGTATCGGCAGATCAATTATCAATTGTAAGCTATGGTGAAGAAAAGCCAATGATCAAAGATAGATCTGAAGAAGCTTTTTCTAAAAATCGCCGTGCGGTAATTGTATACTAAAACTATTTATTAAACGCTATGCATCAGAACTGCATAGCGAACTTTAAATAAATATAATCGGAAAAAAAATGAAACTAACCCTTTCAAATAGAGCGGTTTTATTTGGCTTAATTTTGACTGCTAGTACCTCAGTTGTGCTAGCGGCTCAAGCGCCAGTTATTGATGTAAGCTCTGCATCGAGTGAAAAACAAAATAAAGGTTCATTAACAGAGCAATTGGCTAATGTTGAGCGAAAACTTGACTCTCGTAATCGAGCGCAAGTAAATATTCAAAGTCAGCTTGATGATTTACAAAATCAAGTTAATGAATTACGTGGTGTAACTGAGTTACATACACATCAACTATCTCAAGTACTTGAAAGACAGCGAGAGTTATATCAAGAGCTAGATAGACGAGTAAGTGCGGCTTTGCAGTCAACCTCACAAGCTGCTAGTACTACGGTGGTTAATTTGCCGGCGGTTACCAAAAATTATAGTGATGATTTAACTGAGAATGAAGCTTATGATAAAGCACTTAATTTGGTGCTAAAAGATAAGCGATATGAACAGGCAATTTCTGAGTTTCACAGCTTTAATAAGGCATATCCTCAGTCAACTTATGCGCCTAATTCACATTATTGGTTAGGGCAGTTGTTGTTTAATAAAGGTAAGTTATCTGAAGCTGAACAAGAATTTTCTATTGTTGTTGAGCAATTTAAAGACTCAAGTAAAAGACCTGATGCACTGTTAAAATTAGCCATGGTTGCACAACAACAAAAAAATGACAATAAAGCTAAGCAGCTATATCGTCAACTGTTAAGTGAATATCCTGAGTCAACTTCAGCACAATTAGCAAAACCTCGGTTAAATAAACTAAACTAAGCCTTTGCTAGTTTAAAGACTATTGCTATTTTTGTTGTTGACAAAACTAGCAATGTGCTTTGTTTTTAATCAAACAATGTATAATAGTGAAAAAAAGTAAATTTATTCTTGCACTAAATTTATATATCAGTATTATATGCGGCGCGTCGAGGCACCAACCTAAACGCAATGTCGGCCGTTAGCTCAGTTGGTAGAGCAGTTGGCTTTTAACCAATTTGTCGAAGGTTCAAATCCTTCACGGCCGACCAATTTTTTAAAATGTTTCTTTTAAATAGTTTTAAAAGAAAAACACTCTACTAACGAGTTTAAAAGTTAGGTTGGAATTTATTCCAATATCACAATATGTCGGCCGTTAGCTCAGTTGGTAGAGCAGTTGGCTTTTAACCAATTTGTCGAAGGTTCAAATCCTTCACGGCCGACCACTTTGATTTTAGATTATCAAAATTAAGGTTTAACCTTTAATTTTCTAGTTTAAGTTAGATGAAGCTTTATATCCTTCAAAACTGACCTTTTATTCAAAATGAATTATTTTGAATAAAGCACTCTTCTATCGAGTTTAAAAGATAGGTTGGGATTTATTCCAATAATACAATATGTCGGCCGTTAGCTCAGTTGGTAGAGCAGTTGGCTTTTAACCAATTTGTCGAAGGTTCAAATCCTTCACG